>CAJKLB010000024.1 GCA_905200615.1 uncultured Selenomonadales bacterium
TGCATAAAAATTGACTGATCTCCCTCAATATGATATGATTTTTATATCCTATATTTTAACAACATTCTTAACGAAAAAAAGATATATCGGGAGAAAACATCATGAAAAAGAAATTTCTCATTATGCTATTCGCTGTTCTTTATATCGGCCAATTATCGCTTATAAGTATTTTATCGCCGGCATTCCCCTTTATAAAAGATATTTTCCCGTCCCTGCCGACAAGCAAATATTTTCTTATCGGTTCTTTTTTTCTTTCACTGCTATTGATTCTTATCAATAGTATAACACCGTTTTTACAGCTCAAGTATTTAAAAAGCAGTAGAAAAACAAATGTTTTAGGTTGGACAATGGGATGTAAGCTGGCGTTTATCCCTTTCTTTCTCTTCCATTTTTTCTGGTTTATTATCATAATGGGTGCTACTGCTAATCCGTTTTTATATATTTTGTGGTTTTTTATCCCCTTCTTATTTTTAGCTTACGCCTACTTGATTTTATTCTCCACCTCCTCTTATTTGATTGTACAAATATTTATCATGTATAAACGCGGCATTCTTACCAAAGGGCAATGCGTGTTACATATCATCATGCAGCTGATGTTTTTTACAGATGTAGCAGATTCTGTTTATCTGTTTTTTAAATATAGAAAGCTTTTGTAAAAAGCCATAAGCCATTCTGTTTCCGATATCCATATTAAAAATCAGCTTTATCTAAAAAATTTTTAGTAATTTTATCAAAACGCACACCCCTTGTAAATATTCTATCGTAAACAAGCAAAAAACATCCAAATCATGCGCTTTTTCTAATTTTAAAATACTTTGACGCAATCATAGATTCTCTTAATATAGCTGATTATAAACAAGAATAACCATTTCTCGCTTTTACTTTTCTATTCGCAACACACTCTAACAATACGCCTGTTAAATGAAAAATATATTTTAAAAGCTTTATGATCAACACCTTTTCTTTCCTATTTTTTCATCTTTTACTATATTGTTTTTATCAATAGATTCCATCATAAAACCGTGCTTTCTTATAATATTTTTAAGTTATAAAAAAACGCCTGTGGCCCCAAGAAGGGACAGGCGCATAAAGTTAGCTATAAAATTTAGACACCTCAGCAAGTACCACAATTGTTACAGCTGCCGCTTGTATTGTTGCAGCTGCCTGAACCACAGCTGTTATCAGAAAACAACATTGCCAGCAATAAGAAGAAAAACAACAGACTGTTACAATCATTAAAATAACCGTTGCTTCCCGAAAGCAGCAAAAGAATTAGAAAGAAAAACAACAAGGTCGACGGGTCTGAGTTACCATAAGTGCTACTGCAATTGTTACAGTTCTGACAATTCCCAAAAATTCCGTTACAAAACGCCATATATGTCCACACTCCTTATAAGATTTGTTAAATTGTATGAGGAAAAACCGAAAAAAATGAAAAAATATTATAAAAAAGTACCTTTTTTATACAAATATCTATGTTCCTTGGTTTTTTTGTTTTCTGTCAAATCCTTTAACCCCTATTTATAAAAAATAAAGCCATTTGCAATGAAATAAAATTTCCGCAGACATCTTCCATTGAGTAAAAATTACAAAAAAACAGACATCTCCGTTTTTATGAGATGTCTGTTGATATCTACTTTCTATTTTTAATTATCTCTTTAAAAGCACATCTTTTTCATATTGCTTTACTTCTTTAAGCCAAGCGTCTCCTACCGGCACACCCGCTTTTTCACAGAAATAATCCCAAACAGCACCGAAAGGCATTACCTTCTGTTCTTCGGTCAATGCAAGGCGGCTCGTATAGTCCCCTTCAAGTTCCAGCTTTTTAAATTCTTCCGTGGGCTCAAGCATTGCTTTCAACAGTGCCTTCTGCATATTTCTCATACCGATGACCCAGCAGGCAATACGGTTTATAGAAGCATCGAAGAAATCCAATCCAATATGCGTTCTTTCAATCAAATTATTTCTTACCAAACTCTGTGCAATCGCATTAAGCTCGTCATCAAGAATTACAACATGATCGCTGTCCCACCGAACAGGGCGGCTTACATGAAGCAATAATTCATCCGTAAACAGTAATACCGAAGGAATCTTATCGGAAATAACCTCTGTAGGATGATAATGTCCCGCGTCCAGACAGCAGGCTTTACCGCGGCTTACCGCATAGCCTACGCAAAACTCATTGCTGCCGACGGTATAGCTTTCGGCACCGATCCCAAAGACTTTACTTTCAATGGCATCCAAATTATACTGAGGATCCATTTCTTCGGAAAAGACCTCATCCAGTGCGGTCATCATACGCTTTCTGGGTGCCTCACGATCAACCGGAATATCTTTATATCCATCGGGGAACCAATAGTTTGTCACGCATTTTTGTCCCAACTCACGTCCGAAATAATCGGCTATACGGCGGCACCGTTTGCAATGCTCAATCCAAAAAGCACGTACTTTGGGATCGGCACTGGAAATGGTAAAACCACTGTCCGCCATAGGATGTGAAAAACAGGTGGGATTAAAATCAAGTCCCAATCCGTTCTTTTTTGCCCATTCTATCCAAGAAGCGAAATGTTTGGGCTCAAGCTGATCCAAATCAACCTTTTCCTCCGTATCGGCGTAAATTGCGTGCAAATTTACTTTATGCTTTCCGGGGATCATAGAAAGCGCTTTTTCCATATCCTGTTTCAGTTGCGCGGCCGTCGTAGCTTTACCGGGATAATTCCCCGTTGTCTGAATTCCGCCCGAAAGCGCTACATCCTGAAAGAGAAATCCGTTTACATCGTCTCCCTGCCAGCAGTTCATGGAAATTTTGATTTTTCCGAGCTTTTCGATTACCGCGTCGGTATCAACACCGGTTTGCGCATAACGTTCCTTAGCAAGCTCATAGCTTTTTAAAACATTGCTCATTCTTTTACTCTCCTGTAGTTTTTATTTATAGTAATTATACCTTATCAAAAATATTTTGTAAAGACAAAGGTATAATTATTTTTACTGTGTTGCCGGATCAACGCCGATATAATATTTTGCCGGAACCGGATTATATTTGGAAACATTCAGTAGAGTTTTAATCGGTTCCTTTCCGGGCTCAGTCCATATTTGATAAACATTAATCGTATAGCCCAAGTGCTCGGCTTGCACCAGTTTGGTCTGCCCGGGAGCTAAATTATATTCATTTTTAGTATCTTCAATGTATTCCGGCTCTCCCGCGGGTATGGTTTCTATTGTTTCCGTTTCTATGCTCACCTTAGCGCCATTAGGCAGCGGCATACCATAAATCTCTACATTTACATAAGTAGAAGACATATACGTACGAATAAAATACGGAGTTTGACTGTTATTATAAAGTTTTAAATCGGTATGGGGCCAACTGATTGTGGCATCAAGTCCTGCCGCAATATAAACCGAAGGCCATGAATGCGGCCTGCGCTCAGTAATTTCAATCGGAGCGCCTCTGCCCACCATATTGGCGCCGCACAACAACGAGCAATAATAAATCGTAGTGGATACCTGACAGATTCCGCCGCCCATGGTTTCATCATAAAGCTGCTGGTCATTGATATACACACCGTCGGCAAAGCCTTTTTCCGCGGTACGCTCTCCTACCCATTGATTAAAGGAAAGTGTTTCTCCGGGCATCCATACCCGTTCATTAAAGCATTCCAATGCAATGGTAATATTCTTTCTCCGCCCGTTATTTGTACTGGAAATGTATGTGCGAAAACTGGAAACCAACTGATATTCTTTTTCAATATCGCTGCGCCGAATCTCCGGCTGAACAGCATCGGGTTTCAGCTCATATTCTATGGTTTGCTGATCCCCCTGAATTAATTGGCATATTTCTTCATAAGCTTTTTCCACATCCAAGCTGCTGCCTATCACCTCATCGGTATAGGTATACTGCGGACCGGTATCATACCGAAAACTAACCGTAGCATTTTGTTTTTTAATATCAATTTCTTCTTTAATTTTTTCCAGTTCCTGAAGAAGAAAGGAAGGATCTGTAACCACGGTAGCGGAAATATCAATTGTCTGTCCGCCGTTAAGAGTATTTAATGCCTCCGTGCGTTCCTCCGTAGTGCCTTCACGGCCAATCTCCCATGCACGTTCCACGGCATAGTCCACATCCACTGCCAATAAAAATTTATCTCTGCCGATAATCCATTTTTTTTCACCGTATTTTAAAACCAGCTGAGAAATCGTAATATCATAATCCACGCAATCGGAAAGATATTCCTTAGCTTCTTCCTTGGTCATACCCCCGATATCATGTCCCGATACCGTTACACCTTTTAAAATTCTATCGGAAAAATAAATATCATTATACGCATCGGCGGAAGCCACAAGCCGATTGGTCTCATCCTGTGCGGAAGCCTGTATGATATAGGAAATCAGCAGCGCAATACTTACCGCCACAACAATTCCCAGGCAAATCAGCAGTGTAACGATATGATAAAAGCCTTTGTCTCCTTCAAAAATTTTTAAATCTTTCATCCAATACTTCCCATCAGTCAAATAAAATATAATAGCCGCTCACGTAGCCTTTAGTGCCGTCTTCAAGCTCAACATAATACCAGCCGTCCGTTTCATCCGTTACCGTCAACCGGTCTCCCGCTTTTAACTCGGCAACTATTTTATAAGCAGTCGCCGGCCCTTCCCGCACATTCACGGTAGTTCCGGAGATCGGTGTGCTGATCACTGCCGTCTTGTTCAACGGCGGTTCGGTAGCCCCCACTTCCGTCGGTTCCGGCTCCACAGTAGGCGTCGGCTCCGGTGTTCTTAAAGCCTCAATCTGCTCCTGCGTAAGATCATGTGTTTTTACCGGTTCATAATTATAATCTCCTCGCCTGGTAATGGAATCAATCAACCAAGCCCCGTTTTCATAAATCAGCTTTACTTTATAAACACTGTCATTCCACGCAGGAATATTATAGACATCATGAGCCATGGCATCCGCCTTGCTGATCTTTGTAGTATCCAGCTCACCGTTAATCGCAAAAACAGCTTCATTCACCGTTACCGTTTTCGTTCGCTGCCAAGGCCATACAAATAAATTTCCGTAACTGAACTTATGACCGTAATTGCTGATAATATAAAGGCTGTAATCCTCCTGTAACGGTGCATACTCCTGACTTTGCATATAATTATACGAGAAAAACCGAGAATTATCTTCAATATCACTGCCCAGCAAAATAATATCCAACCGGGCTTTTAACGCATCATTGAGCAAAAAATATACATTCGACGTTTTCATGCTTGAGAAAAAGAATCCCACCACAAGGCCTATCACCGCGGCTATTGCCGTAAGCCTGGTCAATATATAAAAGATCGCCCTTTTTAGTTTTTCATCCACAGGCAGACCCCTCCTATTTTTATCTATTTGTTATCATATCATATTTTATAAAAATTGTATACAATCATTTTTTTATTTACTGCATATTTCACGTTTATATGTTCAGCTATCGGTTAATACTACAACAGCGAGGTGTTGAAATTGGCAAATATAATTATGCGGACATTACTTCTTTTTATCGGGCTGCTCATTATGATGCGTCTAATGGGTAAACGCCAAATCGGGCAGCTTCAGCCCTATGAATTTGCACTTACCCTGATTGCAGCGGATCTTGCCACTACGCCGATGTCGGATATCAATACACCGCTGCTGTGGGGTATTATTCCCATCTATGTATTGCTGATTGCCGGCGTAGGCTTTTCATTGCTTTCCCTAAAATCCGTAAAAATGCGTCGCCTGATATGCGGCAAGCCACGCATGCTGATTGAGCGGGGCGTTATCTTAGAAGATTCGCTGCGGGCCGTACGCTATACGATTAATGATTTGTTGGAACAGCTGCGCTCTAAAGATATTTTTGATATTTCTCAAGTATATTATGCGATTTTAGAAACCAACGGTCAAATAAACGTGATCCAGAAAAGCGCGTTTCGACCTGTTGTTCCGGATGATCTTTCTCTTGCCCCTTCCCAAGAAGAAGCTCCTGTTATTTTAATCATGGACGGAACCATTCAAAAAGAAAACCTGGTTTATATAAAGAAATCAGAACAATGGCTTCAGGCAAACATAAAAAAATCCGGTTTTCAAAGCGAGAAAGAAGTGCTTCTTTTAACGTATGATAAAGAAAAATTCTATATTCACGGGGCGGGAAATAATCCGCTGATAAAGGAGGAGCCATGCGAAGCTTGATTATCATTTCCTTGCTTACGGTAATTTTTATTGCCGGAGCCGTCTTTTCCGACGTATATATTAACGCTTTAGCAAACGATATGGTTGAGCAGTTAAACAACTGCGTTACCCAGGAAGATATTGAAACCCTTACCGAAGAATGGAGCAAACGCAGTTCCATTGCCGAACTTGTAATTGATCACAGTGAAATTGACCTTTTAAACCAATATCTTTGGGCTATGCAAATAGAAATTCTCTATGATTATGACGAATTTATGGAATCCAAAAAATTGGCTATGGAAATGTTTAAGCATATTGCCGAAAGGAACACCTTTTCGCTGGATAATATTCTGTAATCTACTTTTATTTTTTTCTAACAGCACTTGACCGGTTGACAAAAGCGGAAAAATTTTTTAATATAAAAAAGAGTTCCGATATAATTGTACAATCGATGTGCCGTTTTTCCCTTTTATTAAACGGTAAACTGCAGCAAGGAGGCTTTATGAGCAAACAACTCTCTTCCCGGCAAATTGCGCCCTACCGTGAATCGGTACTTGCCCAAATTAAAGAAAACCATATCCGCCGCATTCCCCAGCATGACGGCAGACTCTTTCTTATTTCAACCGCCTATCCGGGCTATTGGCTTGAGCATACTTTTGACGCTCTCGCCTGGGCTCGTTTATATCCGGAAGATGCGGATATCGCAATTTCTCAGGTTCGCTTTTTTACAGAGCATCAGCGCCAAGACGGCCGCCTGCCCTGCAATATTATAGACGACAGCATTCTTCAGGGGAACGAGGAAATTCATATTTATTATACTCAGCTGCAAGAATGTGTTTCTTTTGCCCGGCTATGCTATGAAGCCTGGCAGATGAACCCTCAGGAAGATTTGAATAAATATTATACCTGCTGCTGCCGTTGGGATCAATGGCTTTGTGAAAACCGTATGACTCGTTCATGCGGCCTTGTAGAAATGTTTTGCGGTTTTGACAGCGGGCATGACAACAGCAGCCGTCTTTGGAAGATGAAATATCCTGCCGGTCCCTGCCGAGATACCGCTGAGAATCTGCCTGAAGGCTTTCCGATAGGTTGTGAATGCGCCCCTGTTATCGCGCCGGATATCAACGCGGTTTTTTACGGTTCGCGTATGGCGCTCGCCCGCATGGCAGAAGAATTAAAAAAATTTGACGAAGCCGCCGCGTGGCGAAAAAAAGCCCAGGAAGTGAAACAGCGTTTGTTCGATATCTGTTTTGACGCCGATACCTGTTTCTTTTATGATGTAGATAAATATGACCGAAAGCTTCCGATAAAAAGCATTTCCATTACTTCATTATTCTGTGAGCATGTACTGGATCGCCCTTTAGCGGATGAAATTTTTGATCGCTACCTGGCAAATCCCAAAGAATTTGCCACACCTTATCCGTTTCCGTCTATCTCCGTTTCCGACCCTACATGGCAGCAAAGACTGAAAGGAAACTCCTGGGGTTTTTATTCCCAAGGATTAGTCGCGCTGCGTTCTCTTCGCTGGATGGAATTCTACGGACGTGAAAAAGAAATGGAGGAAATGATGCGCGCATGGATTTCCGCTTGGTGCCGTGAAAACATTCTCCGTTTTGGGCAGGAACTGCATCCTCTGACCGGTGAGCCTTCAGAATCTTCCCCCTGGTATTCCAGCTGTATGCTTTATTTTCTGCATGCTGTACGCCGTTTAGGTCTTGAATCATAAAAATCCCCGCGGCAAAAAATCCTTGTTTAAAAAATACATACAGCGGGTATAAAGAAAGAACCTTGTTTTTCATCAAGGTTCTTTTTTGCTTTATAATTTTCCGGTGGAACCAAATCCGCCGCAGCCTCTTTCCGTCTCCTTCAGTTCTTCCGCTTCTTCAAATTTTACCGCAATATACGGTGCAATCACAAGCTGTGCAATCCGTTCGCCCGGTTCTATCGTCTGCGGCTGCGCGCCGTGATTATGCATCGCCACAATGATTTCCCCCCGATAATCGCTGTCGATAACACCTACTTTATTTGCCGGAGCAAGATCCCGCTTACAGGCCATACCGCTGCGGGCATAGATGAGGCCCATGCATCCCATCGGCATCTCCATAGCAAGTCCGGTATGAATAAAAGCCGTTTGGCCCGCCTCAATCGTCAGGGCCTCGTCCAACATCGCGTAAAAATCAGCGCCAGCCGCGAAATCCGATCCATATTCCGGCAATTTTGCTTTGTCGTCAAGTTTTTTTACCTTTACTTTCATTTTCAATTCCTTTCCATAAAACAATATTTCCTGATAAACGCGAAGCATACAAATCAATAATCCGTTGATTTTCCGACCCCCGAAAACGAAGGGAGAGCTTCTTTTTTTCTTCCACAAACTCTCCGTCTACCAAAATATCCAATAAGGAGAGCATTTCATCGGTAACCTCACAGCGCGCGCGACTGGGCAAGAGCAATTCCTTATCCAACAAATACCCCGTATAGCACCAAATATCTTTATCCGGGTACTGTGCTTTCACCTTTTGCAAAAACGGAACCAGACGTCGTTGATTCGCCGGTTCAAACGGTTCGCCGCCCAACAAGGAAAGTCCGCGGATATAATCCGGCGCCAAGGCACAAAGGATCTCATCCTCTTCTTTTTCCGTAAATTCTTTTCCGTAATCAAAAGCCCATGTCTCTTGATTAAAACAGCCTTTGCAATGATGCGTACAGCCGCTGACAAAAAGGCTGACTCTCACGCCGACGCCGTTGGCTATATCAAATTTTTTTATATCGGCATAATTCATATTACAGATGCAGCACTCTGGCCTTAATCTCCTTTGTTTTGCCTACATTCCAGAAATTTTCTCCCAAATACCCGCAGGTACGGCGCGTTACGTTCATTTTGGCATGATCCTTATTATGACAGTTGGGACATTCCCACTCATTATCGTCATTAATGATAATTTCACCGTCGAACCCGCAAACATGACAGTAATCACTCTTGGTATTAAATTCAGCATACTGGATATTATCATAAATAAACTTAACCAATTCTTCCAGAGCCTCAAGATTATTGCGCATATTGGGAATCTCTACATAAGAGATCGCCCCGCCTGAGGAAATCTTTTGGAACTGGCTTTCAAAAGCCAGTTTAGAAAACGCATCAATCTTTTCACGGACATCTACATGATAGGAGTTTGTATAATATCCTTTATCGGTAATATCTTTTATCGTGCCGAAACGTGCCTTATCAATACGAGCAAAGCGGTAGCAAAGAGATTCCGCCGGCGTACCGTAAAGAGCAAACCCAATATTGGTCTCTTTTTTCCAACGGTCAGTGGTATCGCGCATATGCTGCATGACCGCCAAAGCGAACTTTTCTCCTTCCGGCGTCGTATGGCTTTGTCCCGTCATTAATTTCGTCACTTCATATAAACCGATATATCCCAGTGAAATAGAGGAATACCCGCCGTAAAGCAGTTTTTCAATACTTTCACCGCGTTGAAGCCGCGCAATCGCTCCGTACTGCCAATGGACCGGGCTTACGGTAGAAGTAATCTTCTTCATTGCCTCATGGCGGCACATCAGCGCTTCAAAGCAAAGCTGAAGTCTTTGATCAAAAATCTCCCAGAATTTGTTCATATCGCCTTTGGCAACAATACCAATCTGCGGCAGATTGATGCTGACTACCCCCTGATTAAAGCGCCCCTCAAATTTGTATTTTCCGTTTTCATCTTTCCACGGAGCCAGAAAAGAACGACATCCCATAGGCGAAAACACATTGCCTTCGCAGTTTTCACGCATTTTTTTAGCGGAAATATAATCCGGATACAAGCGTTTTGCCGAGCATTTTACTGCCAGCTTGGTGATATAATCGTACTTTCCGCCTTTTAAGCAGTTGTGTTCATCCAACACGTATACCAGCTTGGGAAAAGCGGGCGTTACGTACACGCCCTGTTCATTCTTGATCCCCTCCAAACGCTGCCGAATAATTTCTTCAATAATCATCGCGTTTTCTTCAATATAGGGATCGCCCTCTTCTAAGTTTAAGAACAGGGTAACAAACGGCGACTGACCGTTTGTGGTCATCAAAGTATTGATCTGATACTGAATGGTCTGCACGCCGCTGCGAAGCTCATCCCTCAGACGAATATGCACAAGCTTTTCTATCGTGGCCGCATCAAATTCATCTCCGCATTCATCCTGAATCTGTTTTTTAAATTTTTCATAAGATTTCCTCAGGTATTTACCTAAATGCTTAATATCCACCGACTGTCCGCCATACTGACTGGAGGCCACGGCCGCGATAATCTGCGTAATAATCGTACAGGCTACCTGAAAACTTTTCGGACTCTCAATCAGTTTACCGTTCATCACTGTTCCGTTATCCAGCATATCGCCGATATTCACAAGACAGCAATTAAAAATAGGCTGAATAAAGTAATCCGCATCATGGAAGTGCAGAACGCCTTCGTCATGGGCTTTAGAAATTTTTTCCGGCAGCAGAATACGGCGCGTAAGATCTTTAGACACCTCACCGGCAATTAAATCACGTTGGGTGGAGGCAATGACCGCGTTTTTATTGGAATTTTCCTCCATTACCTCTTTATTGGCATTGCGGATCAAACTCAAAATAGAATCATCCGTTGTATTCGCCTTACGCACAAGCGCACGGCTGTACCGATAGATGATATAAGTTTTCGCCAGTTCAAAATGCCCCTGCTCCATCAACTTGCGTTCAATAATATCCTGCACATCTTCCACCAAAATTCTGGTACGGTGTTTCGCTTCAATATAATTGAGGATGGCTTCGATTTCCTCTGCCGATGCCCTTTGGCTTTCTTCCACTTCACCGTTGGCCTTTTGAATTGCCGTTATAATCTTACTCCGATCATACTCAACAACCCGGCCGTCTCTTTTGATGATCTGCATATTTCTTTCCTCCAAGCGTTTACATCCATACTACCTGCTCATTATATATGAAAACAGGTTAAAATTCAGTTGCTTTTGCAACTTTTTAATGGTAAAATACAAGATGTAGTTGATTTGTTTTTTAATTTTTACTATATTCTGTATGTTTTTTAGGTGATTTTATGGAGGTTCTTCATGTTTTTTCCGGCATTTCAGCCGAAGATTTCAATCATATGCATACATGTTTTAACATGCAATCAAAAAATTTTTACAAGGATGAAACACTGATATTAAACCACATTGATTTTGAAACTATATACGTCCTCCAGAAAGGAACGGCCAATATCGTTTGGTTTGATGAAAACGGCAATCGAATGATTCTGGAACAGCTGACAAAGGGAAGTATTTTCAGTAGTCTATTTTCCTGCCGGGAGGATACCTATGTCATATTCGGCAGTGATTGCACGGTGCTTTCTATGGAATATTCTTGTCTCATACGACGTTGTGAAAATGCCTGTCCGTGTCACAGCCAATTGGTAAGCAACGTACTGCAGCTTATGAGCCGGCGCGCCCGAGAGCTTTCCGCCAAGATTCATATTCTTTCTCAACGAACTATCCGGGGAAAACTGACAGCTTACTTCACGCTGCTTCAGCAGCACCAAAAACAGAAGCCTATTCTTCTTCCGCAAACGTTAAGTGATGTTGCGGATTATCTGTGTATAGACCGCAGCGCTATGTTTCGGGAAATCAAAAAAATGAAAAATGAAGGTCTGCTATCTTCAAAAGGACGAAAAATTACTTTGTATTTTTAAGGAGAGTATTTTTATGGGAATCTGTCATATTATCGGTGCGGGCGATTTTTTTAAAGAAGATTTGAAAGCCGACGAAAACGATCTGCTTATCGCCGCGGACCGCGGCCTTTTATATCTTGAAGCAGAGCCGGATATTATCGTTGGAGATTTTGATTCCCTCGGTTTTATCCCGCAAGGAAAAAAAGTAATAACGCTTCAGCCGAAAAAAGATGAATCTGATATTTTTATGTGTATTCAGGAAGGGCTTCGGCGCGGCTATCGGGATTTTCGGCTTTACGGTGCCTGGGGCGGCGAACGTTTTGATCATACCATCGCCAATATGCAGCTGTTGTTATGGCTGTATAACCGGGGCTGCGGTGCCGTTTTGTATACAAAGAATCAAAAACTTTTGGTATGCCGGCACGCGGCGCTTGAACCTTGCCCCGGTTACGTCAGTATTTTCGCTTTTGAAAAAAGCAAGGTAGAGCTTTCCGGTTTTGTTTATAGCGGTATTTTTGATTTTTCGCCGGAATTTCCTTTGGGCTTAAGCAACGAAACGGTGGGACGCGCTGAAATTCACGCCGACGTTCCCGTACTTGTCGTTACCGAAAAAACCGCCGTTCTGCGCTGCCGATAAAAAGCAAAAATCTGAAAGGGTATTCCAAATGTCCGTAAAAGACAGCGCTCTCTGATTTTTTACAAAAAGTACCGCGCGCGTTGCTATGCGACATACCAAAATGCATAAAAAACAAATAGCGCTGTTCTTCTTGTTACAAATAAGAATTCTTTTTTCTTTAACGGCAAATTGCCGATATCGAGATACGGTTGCGGTCATGAAACAGGCTTCTTTGGCCTTCTACTTTTTATTTTGCAAAAAAATCATCGTATGCTATAATATTTATATATTTTTATTGCGGAGGAAGTATTTTGGAAAATCAAAAACAGCTTGAAATACTTGCCCCTGCCGGCGGAAGACCGCAGCTTGAGGCAGCCGTGCGTACCGGTGCCGACGCCGTCTATCTTGGTTTCGGAAAGTTTCATGCGCGCAGAAATGCCCAAAATTTTGATGCCGCCTCCCTAAAAGACGCCGTTTCCTACTGCCACGCGCGCGGCGTTAAAGTCCATGCCGCTTTCAACACGCTTGTTACCGAATCGGAACTGCTCCAGGCGCAGGAAGAATTAAAACAGCTGGCCGACGCCGGTGTGGACGCGCTTATCATACAGGATATCGGTTTAGTGAAAATGGCGCGAGAATGTGTGCCGCACCTTGCCCTTCATGCTTCAACGCAGCTTACGGTACATAATGTAAGCGGTATAAAAATGCTTGAAAAACTGGGCTTTCAGCGTGCGGTACTGGCGAGAGAACTTTCCCTGCCGGAAATAAAACAGATCTGCATGTCAACCGATATGGAAATTGAAGTATTCATTCACGGCGCGCTTTGTATGTGCGTTTCCGGCGGATGTTATCTTTCCTCTGTTCTTGGGGCACGCAGCGGAAACCGCGGTCTTTGCGCCCAGCCCTGCCGATTAAATTTTAAAATTAACGGCCGTGAACAAGCTCTTTCCCTAAAGGATATGAGTCACATTCAATATATACAGGCCTTAGCGGAAGCAGGCGTAAAATCCTTTAAAATAGAAGGCCGCATGAAACGACCCGAATACGTTGCCGCAGCCGTTACCGCATGCCGCAGCGCCCTCGCGGGCAAATCACCCGATATGGCAATGCTGAAAGCCGTGTTTTCCCGTTCAGGCTTTACGGACGGCTACATAACCGGCAAGCGAACGCTCGATATGTTCGGTTTCAGAAGAAAAGATGACGTAACTGCCGCAGCGGATGTATTGAAAGAGACTGCCGCGCTTTACCGCAGTGAACGCCAAAGCATTTCCCTTGCCATGGATTTTACCATGCAAAAAGATGTTCCTTGCAGCCTTACGGTAACCGACGGTATCCATACAGTCTCGGCCCAAGGACAAATTCCCGAAGCTGCATGCGCCCGCCAAACACAAGAAGAAGATATTTTGAAACAGCTGAGGAAAACCGGCGGTACTCCTTTTTATGCGGATAAAATAACAATTCAGGCTGATTCGGGTCTTTTGCTGTCTCTTTCTCAATTAAATAAACTGCGCAGGATCTGCCTGGACGAGCTGCTTTGGGAACGCGGAAAAACAGCGCCGCTTACCTTTATTCCGTTTTCTTTTTCCCCCGCAAAGCATCCTCCGGCCAAGGAGCGGCCTTTGCGTATACGCGCTTTAAAATACGCGCAGCTTGAATATCTTCCGAATCATACTTTTGTCATTCTTCCTCCGGAAGAGATTTCAAAAGAATGTCTCCTGCGTTTTCCCAATGCCGCAGCGGAAATTCCTTCCTTAGTATTTCCCGGCGACGAAGCAAAAACAATCGGTCAGTTAAAAGAATTAAAGGATTTTGGCCTTCGGTATGCGCTTTGCGAAAATATAGGCGCAGTATTTATGGCACAGCAAGCCGGTCTCATTCCTTTGGGCGGCTACGGCTTAAACATCCTGAACTCGGCCGCCGTTGCCGAATATAATCGCTTGGGTGTTACGGATATCACCGTTTCTTTTGAATCCAGCAAAAAAAATCTTTCTTTGCTCAAAGGCGATTCCATACGCGGAATGATAAGCTACGGATATCTTCCGCTGATGCGTATGCGTACTTGTCCGGCATTAGGAAAAAACGGCTGCGGTAATTGCCGCGGTATCAATACCGTAACAGATCGTATGGGAATCCGTTTTACACTGCTTTGTCAAAATAAAAGATTTTGCACTTTACTTAATTCATTGCCTTTGTATGCGGCAGGTAACGATTTTCGCGCTTCCGACTTTTTTATGCTTTACTTTAACACAGAAACAGCCAAAGAGGTCAAAACAATAGCGGACACGTTTCAACACGGCGGGGAAGCGCCGATGCCCCACACGGGAGGCTTATATTTCAAAGAACTGAGGTAATTTATGAAAAAGCTTGAATTACTGGCGCCTGCCGGTGATATGGAATGTTTAAAAACCGCCTTTCGTTTCGGAGCCGACGCCTGTTATATCGGCGGTCCTTTTATGCAGCTGCGCGCGAAAGTAACCGGTTTTTCTTTAGAACAGATAAAAGAGGCCGCCGATTACGCGCACTCTCTAAAAAAGAAGCTGTATGTAACTGTAAATTCTTTTGCGAAAGATTGTGAGTTTGAAGAAATCAGGACTTATGCCCGGCAGCTTTATGCTGTGAACGTCGACGCTGTCATCCTATCCGATTTAGGCGTAATGGCAGAAATCGCCGCAAGCGTTCCGGAACTGGAAATCCATGTTTCTACTCAGGCGAACTGTCAGAACGCCTCAGCGGCAAAGGTATACCGCGCGCTCGGCGCCAAGCGGATTGTTCTGGCGCGGGAAATGACGCTTGAAGATATCAAAAGCTTTTCTGCTTTGATACCGCAGGAACTTGAAATAGAGGCTTTTGTTCACGGCGCCATGTGCATGGCCTATTCGGGAAGATGCTTTATCAGCTCCTATCTTACCGGCCGCAGCGGGAACCGCGGAGAATGTACACAGCCCTGCCGCTGGCGTTATCATCTTGTGGAACAGACAAGGCCTAACGAATTCTTTCCTATAGAAGAAGATGCAAAAGGTACGACGCTGCTTTCTTCAAGAGATATGAAATGTATTGACTTTCTTGACCAGCTGATTGCTTCGGGCGTTACCTCCTTCAAAATAGAAGGCAGGATGAAATCACCGTATTATGTGGCAACGGTAGTCAATGCCTACCGGCACGCACTGGATAAAACCGCACCGTTAGACCTGCTTTCGCGGGAACTGGACTGCATAAGCCATCGTCCCTATTCCAGCGGGTTCTACTTCGGCCAGCTCCAGCGCTATATTCCCGATGACGATATGGCCTATAAGCAGGACAAAATCTTTGCCGGTATCGTAAGGGGATATAAAGACGGCCGTTTAACCGTAGAACAGCGGAACCGCTTTCAATGCGGGGATATTCTGGAGGTTATTTCCCCGGATTCCATCGGTCTCAGCTTTACGGTTCAAAATATGATAAACAGCTTAGGCGAAGCGGTTTCGGCCGCACCGCATCCGCAGGAAAAGATAACGATAGACTGTCCTTTTACGCTGAAAGAGGGCGATATTCTCAGAAAGAGGTAACCGAATATGAGTTCACAGTACGGCAAACACATTACTTTTGAAATTTTCGGTCAATCGCACAGTGAATGTATCGGTGTGATCATCCGCGGCCTTCCGCGGGGCGAAACACTCGACGCGCAAAAGCTGCAGGCGTTTTGCGATCTGCGCGCGCCCGGAAGAAATGAACTTTCCACGCCGCGAAAAGAACCCGATCAAATCGAATTTATCTCCGGGGTAACTTCCTCCATGACCTTTGACGGTGATACATTTAAAGCGATTATACGCAACACCAACACACGACCGTCTGATTATTCCCAAACAATTCCGCGCCCCGGACACGCGGATTATCCGGCTTTTGTAAAAACCGGAAAAATTCCATCCGGCGGAGGAAGCTATTCCGGCAGGCTCACGGCTCCCCTCTGTATTGCCGGCGGTATCGCGATGCAGCTGCTTGAAAAAAGCGGAATTTTCTTTGACGCCCATATTGCTTCCATCGGCGCGATTTGCGACGACAGTTTTGACGCGCTTTCGGATACAAACAATGACGTATACAAAAAACCTTTCCCCGTTCTTAACGATGCCGCGGGCGCCAAAATGAAAGAGTGTATTTTAAACGCGCGCAGTCAAGGAGATTCCGTAGGCGGTACGGTAGAATGTAAAATAACCGGCCTTGCGCCGGGTTTGGGCGGAGCTGTTTTTGACGGACTTGACGGCGCCATCGCGCAAGCGGTTTTCGGGATTCCCGCCGTGAAAGGGATCGAGTTCGGCGCGGGGTTTTCCGCGTCAAAACTTATGGGAAGCCAAAATAACGACGCCTTTTATTTTGACGGCGCCGTAAAAACGCGTACCAACAACTGCGGCGGTATCCTCGGCGGTATGAGCGACGGAATGCCTGTTCTTTTCCGGGTTGCGTTCAAGCCTACACCATCCATCTTTAAACCGCAGCATTCGGTGGATCTTTTCACAAAGGAAAATATTGAATTTCAGGTAAAAGGACGGCATGATCCCTGCATTGTTCACCGTGCGGTTCCCGCGGTTATCTCCGCGGCCGCTATTGCCGTGCTGGATAAAAAAGGAGAGGAAAAATGAAGTTTTTGGTTTTAAACGGACCCAATTTAAATCTTTTAGGCCTACGTGAACCCGATATCTACGGCAAGAGCTCCTACCGTGACCTGTGCCGCCTGATTCGGCAAAACGCAAAAAAAATGGATATCCATGTGCGAATACGGCAAACCAATCACGAAGGCCGGCTGGTGGAAGCCATTCAGCGCGCTTATAAGCGATACGACGGCATTATTATCAATCCCGCTGCCTATACCCATACCAGTGTCGCGATTGCCGATGCGGTAAAAGCCGTTATGATTCCCACCGTTGAGGTTCATATCTCTGATGTTTCCGCACGGGAAGATTTTCGTCAAATCTCCTATATCCGTCCCTGCTGTATCGCCACGGTTTCAGGCATGGGATTTGAAGGCTATATCGAAGCCATGCGGATTTTAACCAAAAACAGAAAATAAACAAAAAAATATGCGGGCAAAATCTGTGTATATAAGAAATAAAAAATTTGCAGTCGGTTTGTTTTTCCGATTCCCAAAAAGAAATGCCAAAAAGTTCCGACAGGCTCGTGCCTGTAAAAATATTTTTATCTTTAAAAAAGCACTTTGGAATCCTGCGCAAATGTTCCTTTCATCAGACAATGCTGAGGACACGGCATAAGAAATTTTTCCCGGCAAAAAAACGCCTTCGAAAAGTACCCGATGGCGATTGATCTTTTTATGCCCGGCAAAATTAAAATAGATTATTGAAAACTCAGCACATATTTACGTATAAACATATTTAAATACAATGTTTTTCTTAGCGGAACATAAAAAATTTAATAAAATACCTCATCCATGATAAGTCCTTTTGCCTCCGCCGTCATGCCGGCTTCTTTTCTTTGCGCGCCGGCAAGGATATCCGCCACCTGCGCAGGTTGTTTTTTTCCTTTTCCCACTTCAATCAGCGTTCCGGCAATAATGCGCACCATATTATATAAAAACCCGTTTCCCTCAACAAGGATGCGAATCATATCTCCTCGCTTTTCGATATCGAGCCTGTAAACCGTGCGAACGGTGGTTTTCACGCTGCTGCCTGCCGCGCAGAAAGCCGCAAAATCATGTGTTCCTTTGATCTCCTCAGCCGCGCGGCGCATCGCCTCTATATCCAACTGCTCCGGCACATGCATAGAAAAACGTGCCCAAAGGGCAGAGGCGTGCGGAGCGTTATCAATATAATAAATATACCGCTTTCCCTTAGCGCTGAACCGGCAATGGAACCCCTCCTGTGCTTGCCAGCTTTTCTTTACCCGTATATCCTTTGGTAATTTTGAATTCAGTATAAACGAAAACTTCTGTGCCGGAATGTTGGTTTCCATATCAAAATGCGCGCACTGTCCCCTTGCGTGGACTCCGCTGTCCGTACGTCCGGCGCTGTATACCGTTATAGGACCTTTCCCCAAGCTAAGCAAGGCATCCTCTAATTTTTCCTGTACAGTCACCGCATTTTTTTGCCTTTGCCACCCGGCATACGCGGTGCCGTCATATTCCACGATCATCGCTATTCTCATATCAGCCCGCTAAAAACGGCAGCAAATCTGCCAAAATCACTTTATCAATCAGCACAGCGGCGCAAAAAACAACCATGACCCCGGCCGCCGCCAGATCCCTGCCTTGAAATTTCAATATTTTAAGCCTTGTTCTTCCCTCTCCGCCATGATAGCAGCGTGCTTCCATTGCCATAGCCAGCTCTTCCGCCCGGCGAAAAGCACTTACAAATAACGGAATCAGCAACGGGACAATTGCTTTCGCCCGCTTAATCAAACCGCCTTCATCAAACACGGCGCCGCGCGCCGCCTGCGCTTTCATAATTTTATCGGTTTCCTCTGTCAATGTGGGAATAAACCGTAAAGCAATACTCATCATCATTGCAATTTCATGCGCGGGAAAGCCGATGATTTTTAATGGGGAAAGCAAGCTTTCTATTCCATCGGTAAGCTCTATAGGCGAAGTGGTAAGCGTAAGCAGCCCTGCGCCGGTAACCAACAGCATCAGCCGCAAAGCCATAAAGGCCGCGCGTATAAGACCGCCGTCAGTGATTCGTATAAACCAAATTTCCACCAGCACATTCCCGGCAGAATAAAAGAACACATTCAAAACAAAAGTAAAAATCAACAGAAAGTAAATGCCTTTTAGCCCTTTTAACATGTTTTTCAGCGGAATATGTGCCAAAATGGTAACAAGAGCGATAAAGAATGCCGAAAAGCCGAATCCGATAAACGTACCGGAGAGAAAAACAAATACAACCAGGACAATGGTGCATAAAATTTTTGTTCTGGGATCCAGTGAATGTATGACGCTCTCTACAGGGTAAAACTGCCCTAATGTAATATCCTTCATGTATTCTTCTCCCCTGTAATATAAGCAACAAGCTCTTCGCTGCGGCAAATAGATTCAGGAATATTCTTTCCCATTTCATTCAGCCGCCGTACCAGCCGGCTGACCACCGGCAGTCCCAATCCGAGTTTTAAAATCTCCTCCTGACGGGAAAACACCTGTGAAGGCGTACCGTCCATCGCTTTGTTTCCTTTATGCATCACAATCACCCTGTCGGCAACCCTTACAATATCATCCATATTATGCGAAATCATGACCACAGTCGCCTTATTTTTTTCGTGATAACGGTGAATGACTTCCAAGATTTCACGCTTTCCTTTCGGATCCAATCCGGCAATCGGCTCATCCAATACCAAAACGTTCGGACGCATGGAAAGTACGCCGGCAATTGCCGCACGGCGCTTCTGTCCGCCGGAAAGCTCAAACGGCGAGCTTTTGCGCAGATTTTCTTCTAACCCAACCATCTCCATACTTTCGGCAACACACTGCTCAATTTCTTGGGAAGAAAAACCTAAGTTTTTAGGACCAAAAGCAATATCCTCCTCTACCGTCTGCTCAAACAACTGATACTCCGGATATTGAAACACCATCCCTACCCGGCGTCTTAGCAATTTTAGGTCCGGCTTTTTCTCCAATAAATTGATCCCCTCTATCACCATTTTTTCGCAGCTGGAGGGCTTTAATATTCCGTTAAAATGCTGCACCAACGTACTCTTTCCGCTGCCGGTATGGCCAATAATACAAACGTATTCCCCGTCCTGTACAGTAAGACTCACATCGTCAAGCGCGGCCACCGAAAACGGTGAATCCGGATTATATACATGATTCAAGTGCTCTATACAAATCGACATAAGGCTTCAGCAAGTTCCTCCAATGTTAAAATATTGCGGTCGATATCAATTCCCCGTTCCTGAAGTTCTCGGGCAATCTTAGTCACCTCCGGCACCTCCAAGGTAAGCGCTTTAATTTCTTCCTCGCGCGCAAAAATCTCCTGCGGCGTGCCCTCCATTTGAATTTGTCCACCGCCCATCACTACAATACGATCCGCTTCGACGGTTTCCTCCATAAAATGTGTAATATATACTACGGTAATTCCCTTTTCCCGATTCAGGCGTTTTACGGTATCCAGCACCTCACCGCGCCCTTTGGGATCAAGCATGGCCGTCGCTTCGTCCATAATTAAAATTTCCGGCTCCATTGCAAGAATACCGGCAATGGCAATTCGCTGTTTCTGTCCGCCGGAAAGATGATGCGGCGCTTTTTTAGCAAATTCAAGCATATTCACCGCCCGCAGCGCATCATCCACACGGCCGCGCAACTGCTCATGCGGCACCCCCAAATTTTCAGGGCCAAAGGCCACGTCCTCTTCCACAACGGTGGCTACCATCTGGTTATCCGGATTTTGAAATACCATCCCCGCACACTTACGGATCTCCAAAAGCTTTTCTTCCCGGCGAGTATCCATTCCGTTAACCGAAACAGAACCGGCGGTAGGAATAAACAACCCGTTAATGAGCTTTGCCAGGGTGCTTTTTCCGCTGCCGTTATGGCCTAAAACGCACAAAAACTCACCTTTTTTTACCGTAAGATTCACGTGCTTTAATACCTCGGGCGATTCTTCGTCATAGCGGTAACTTACATCTTTAATTTTAATAATGTCCATGTTCTTTCTTCTCTTTTATCTTTTTTTCCAGTCCTTGATCGCTAGGAAAATAATACTGCTTTTCCTTTAAGGCATCCGGCAGATATTGCTGCTGCACAAAATGTCCTTCAAAATCATGGGGATATTGATATCCTACGCCCCGGCCAAGCTGCTCATGGCCTGCGTAATGGCTGTCGCACAAATGCGCCGGTACGGTAACCGGTAACGCCGCATCTTTTAACGCACTCTCCAACGCCGTAACCACACTGTTGCTTTTTGGGGAAACGGCAATAAAAATGATCGCCTGCGTCAACGCCAGTCTGCACTCGGGATATCCTATTTTTTCAACGGCTTCCATGGCAGCCGTTGCCTGCAGCAATGCCATCGGTTCAGCCAACCCGATATCCTCGGAAGCATGAACAACCATACGCCGCGCAATAATCCGCGGATCCGCACCGCCCTCAATCATTCGCATGGCCCAGAATACCGCCGCGTCCGGATCACTTCCCCTGAGACTTTTGCAAAAGGCACTGAGCATATCATAATAAAGACTCTCGTCCATTGCAATAACTCTTTTTTGTATGGACTCCTCCGCGATTTCAAGCGTTATATTCAGCTTTCCCCGCGCGTCAGGCGCGGTAGTCAGCACGGCAAGTTCCACGGCATTAAGCGCGCTGCGAACGTCTCCGGCCGCTACCGAAACAATATGCTTCACAGCCTCCGGCGCAAAAACAATTTCCATGTTTCCGTAGCCGCGGTTTTTATCATGCAATGCCATTTCCACCGCGGCAGTTACGTCGGAATCCGTTAACGGTCGAAATTCAAAGACACGGCACCGCGAAAGCAGCGCCCGCGTCAAAGTGATATACGGATTCTCTGTTGTAGATCCGATCAGCTGTATCGTACCGTTCTCCAATGCCGGCAGCAGCGCGTCAGACTGTGCCTTACTCCAGCGATGACATTCATCCAGCAGCAGAAAAGTCGCTTTCCCATACAGTTTTTGTCTCTCTTCCGCAGCACGGATAATTTCCCGCACCTCACTTACCCCCGCGGTAACTGCGTTTAATTTTTCAAAATGTGCCGAACAAACATTGGCGATAATGGAGGCAAGACTTGTTTTTCCGCAACCCGGAGGTCCGTAAAAAATACAGCTGGAAAGCCTGTCCGCTTCAATGGCTCTTCGCAGAAGCTTTCCTTTCCCCACAATATTGCGCTGTCCGAAAAATTCATCAAAATTTCTGGGTCGCATTCTGTCAGCAAGAGGCGCGGCCGTTTTCTGTTTTGCAAAGCTGAAAAGATCGTCCATCTACTTTCTCCAAGCCATGGCGGTCCATTCCCCTTGCGTAAGACGCTGTACCTTTTTAAAGCCCAAGGAAGAAAGGCAGTTTTCTACCTCATCGGCCCGCTCATTAATGATACCGGAAACAATATAAATTCCGCCGTCATTTAAATGCTCTTTTGCCGCGGGCGCAAGTTTCATTACCGCATCTGCTATGATATTGGCTACAATAAGATCCGCGTTTTCATATCGGTTTTCCAAAAGATTTCCGGTCTCGGCGCAAATATTGAATCCTCCGCTTTCTATGTTGGCCTTTGCCACTTTTACTGCTTCAGCGTCAATATCCACCGCATGGACGCTTTGAGCGCCCAGCAGTGCGGCGCACATAGCCAAAACGCCCGTACCGCACCCCACGTCCAATACCGCTGCACCTTTTTTTACATATTGCTCTAACAAAATAATACACATACGGGTGGTTTCATGGGTTCCCGTACCAAAAGCCGCCCCGGGATCCATCTCCAACACAAGTTCTCCCGGCTGCGGTGTATATTCTTCCCAGGAAGGCTTAATAACAATATATTTTCCCGGCTTAAAAGGTTTATAGTATTTCTTCCAGTTCTCCGCCCAGTTTTCATCCTTTACCGTTTCAATTTCCATTTGTAGGCTTCCCCAGGGATACTCCGGCGCGTTGTCTTTTATTTTTTGCAGCTCCTGCGCAATAAATTGCTCTGCCGCTGAAAGATCGTCTTCCTCACTGATAAATCCGCGGACGCAAACTTCTTCATCGTATCCCTGCGCCAGATTCTCGTCAATATAATCCCATTCCTCCTTAGGCCGGTTATATGCCCTGATATCCGCAGCGTCTTCAATAATCACGCCGCCGGCGGATATACCGCTCAAGATTTCGGACACTACATCCGAACCATCTGTTGTGGTTTTTACAGTAATTCTGATCCAATTCATATTTTCTCCTTACATGTACAGGCCGCCGTTTACGGCCAGAACCTGTCCGGTAATATAGGCCGCGCGGTCAGACGCTAAAAAAAGCGCCGCGTCGGCAACCTCCCGCGGTTTTCCGAAACGCCCGGCGGGAATTTGCTCCATCAATGCCTGCCGTTCCTCCTGCGAAAGCGTCCTATTCATTTCCGTATCGATAACTCCGGGACAAATACAGTTGACAGTGATATTGGGATACTCCTTTGCCAGTGCCTTAGTAAAGCCGATTAACCCCGCCTTAGCCGCTGAATAAGCGGCCTCACAGCTGGCTCCGCACTGCCCCCAAATCGATGAAATATTAATGATTTTTCCGCCTTTCCACATCATATGTTCTAATGCGCATTTAATACAATTATAGCTGCCGAGCAGGTTTATATCCATTATTTCCTGCCATTGAGTCAAGGACGTGTCACAAAGCATCTGTTTCAGCGCCGTGCCCGCATTATTGATAAGCACATCCAATTTCTGATAACGATCCAAGATCTTTTCAAACATACTTTGCACTTCTTGAGCACGGGAAACATCTGCCTGTACGGCAAAACCGTTCAATTCTCTTGCCAAAGCCAAAGCAGTTTGCTCGTTTTGGTGATAATGCACAATGACTTCATATCCGTTTTCGGAAAACACTCTTGCACAAGCCTGCCCAATACCTCCGGAAGCGCCTGTAATCAATACGGTTTTCATTGGATCAGCTCCTTTACCGCATAAGCGGCCATCAACATTCCCGCCACAGGCGGAACAAAAGAAATGCTGGCCGGAACCCCTTCTGTTTTTACGGGTTGTTCCGGTGAATAAACCACCGGCAAATGCTCAATACCTGCTTTGCGCAGTTTCGTGCGCATCACCCTCGCCAAAGGACAATACTCTGTTTTGCTGATATCTGTTACCGAAAAACGAGATGGATCCAGTTTGTTTCCCGTTCCCATAGCCGAAATAATTCTTACTTCGGCCTGTCTGGCACTTTGAATCAGCAGTACCTTAGAAGAAACCGAATCAATACAATCCAGTACAAAATCATAAATTGAAAAATCAAACTGCATGCGGGTGGAAGCATCAAAAAAAACACATTTTTCTTCCACCTGCGCGCTTGGATTGATATCCAAAATCCTTCGGCGCATCAAAGTACTCTTATACTGCCCCAACGTAGAATGCAGGGCCAGCAGCTGCCGATTGATATTACTCAGCGTCACGGTATCATGATCTACTAAAGTCATTTTTCCCACACCGGCTCTGGCAATTGCCTCAGCCGCGAAAGCGCCGACTCCGCCTAAACCGAATACGGCCACATGCGCCGCCGCCAGCTTTTCCACCGCCGCTGTGCCAATCAATTTTTCCTCGCGTGAGAACTCGCTTTCCCCTACTGTAACCATGCCCGCAAAGCCTTTACCGCTTCGGCTAAATCCGTATCCCAATCGCCGGTCTTTCCTGCGGCCTCCACAGAAATACCGTCATCGTAGCCGCATTCCTTCAAGGCAAAAACAAAATCACGAATATGATAAATATCCTGGCTGTCCGGCGTGCAGCGAACCTCGTTGCTGCCGGGTTTAGCCTGCGCAATATGCGCATGAGCAATCAATCCCACGTTTTCTTTCAGAACCGCGAACGGTTCGTCTTCCACCCGCATATGATAACTGTCAGCCAGTAATTTTACACTTTTATGGTTTAACTCACGTACAAACGCGGCCCCCTCGGACACGCTGTTTAATGTATTGGTCTCATAATGACACAGAGGTTCCATGACAACAACGCAGCCGTATTTTTCCGCTGTATCACCCACAATTTCCGCCGCGTGCAGCAGCTGACGGTGTGCCTGAGCCTCATCAAAACCTTCAGGCATTCTGCGCGCTGTTCCGGAGCCGAACACCACTTTTTTTACGCCCAAACGCGCCATGACCGAAAATCCATGCTCTAAATATTCCCTAAGCTCTTCCTCGGGGGTAATTTCGTTTCCCACAATCGTAATGCCGCCTTTCAGTAATCCGTTGGCACGTGTTACCGGCAAACCGATCTCCTCTATTCGCCTCAGCGCCTGAACAACCTCTTGTTCCGTTTTTAACGCCATTTCCGAAAAGCTGCACTCAAAATAATCAAAGCCGGCAGTGTGAGCCTTTATATATATTTCATTAAAAATACTTCCGCACATTCCGATCTTCATGTCTTCTGCCCCCTATTCTTATTTTTAACATTGTACCATATTTGCGCATTTCTTAAAAGTGATTTTTCCAAAAAGAAGCACAAAAATTCGTCAAAAAGTTTGAAGTCCTACTTTTTTATATAATTTTCATAAAATCTTCATCGTTTTTTATCTGTATAATGATATAATCGTAACAGTTTACAAAAAAAAGGAGCTCCCGATAATGGCCAATAAGGCTTTTCACATTTACTGCCGTTTTAACGAATTGATTTCCCTGGTAAAAAAGCACTTACAATGCCGCTTGGGAAAATACAATCTGCTCACAAGCCAAGTGATATTATTGAAAACGCTAAATGAACAGCCCGGTCTTGCGCAAAACGAATTGGCAAAGGCGGTTTGCCGCGAGACCAGCACCCTTACCACCACATTAAAAACTTTGGAAAAACGCGGACTTATAAAAAAACAGATTTCTGAAAAAGATAAACGTACTTACCGATTGTATCTTACCGACAGAGGCCGTGAAATCTTTGAACAATGCCGCCAAGATTTTTCCGGTTTTCTGCAAGAGCTGTTTCAGTCGCTTTCCCAAGAGGATATAGCAGCCATACAGGCGGTATCGGAAAAATTATTTCAAGTACTTACGAAAATGGATTGCAAGGAGGTTTTTCATGTTACAATTAAAACATATTAAAAAAAGTTATGTCAGCAGCGGCTTTGCGCAGAACGCGCTTGACGATGTTTGCCTTTCCTTTCGGCAAAATGAATTTGTCGCGGTTTTAGGCCCCAGCGGCAGCGGAAAAACAACGCTTTTGAACATCGTTGGCGGACTGGATCAATATACGGACGGAGATCTGATCATCAACGGAAAATCCACGAAGCAATTTACCGACGCCGACTGGGATTCCTATAGAAACCATTCCATTGGTTTTGTATTTCAAAGTTATAATCTGATTCCGCACCAAAGTGTACTGGCCAATGTAGAACTCGCTCTTACGCTTTCCGGCGTCTCCCGAAAGGAGCGCAGACAACGTGCAAAAGAAGCATTGATTAAAGTAGGGCTGAACGATCAACTGGGGAAAAAGCCCAACCAAATGTCCGGAGGACAAATGCAGCGTGTTGCCATTGCGCGGGCGCTGGTAAATGATCCGGACATTTTACTGGCAGATGAGCCTACCGGCGCGCTGGATTCTGCCACAAGCATACAAATCATGGATCTGTTAAAAGAGGTTTCCAAAGACAGACTGGTCATTATGGTAACGCATAATCCGGACCTTGCCAATCAGTACGCCAACCGTATTATCCGCTTAAAGGACGGTAAAATCACAGATGATACCAATCCGTTTAACGGAGGCGAAGAATCCTCCGCAGTAAGAAAGACGCAAAAGACCTCCATGTCCTTTTTGACCGCGCTTTCCCTTTCCCTGAACAATTTAATGACCAAGAAAGCGCGAACCTTTTTAACCAGCTTTGCCGGCTCCATCGGCATTATCGGCATCGCCCTCATCTTAGCGCTTTCCAGCGGCATCAAAGCGTATATCAATGAGATACAGGAAAAAACGCTTTCTTCCTATCCCATTCAAATTGAAGCTGAACAGATGGATATGAGCAGTTTAATCAGCAGCATTATGGATGTACAGGATAAAAGCTCTCTTCATGATAAAGACGCGGTATATGCCAGTTCGGTAATGTATGATTTAGCGAACTCCATGAATAACGCGCAAACCAAACAAAACAACCTGAAGAAGCTGAAAGAATTTATTGAAAGCGGAAACAGTCAGCTCAAAGAATACGCTACCACCATTCAATATTCCTATGACATTCCGTTAAATATCTACGCAAAAACTACCGAGGATACCTATCAAAAAGCCGATATCATGGAAGTCTTTTCCTCCATGACCGACAGCACTTCGGAAAATATGGAGTCTCTCTCCTTAGGATTTTCCTCTTATAACACCTGGGGTGAAATTCTTTCCGGTGCAAACGGCGAACCGGTGTCCGATGTTATTTTCTCACAGTATGAGCTGGTAGAAGGCCGTTGGCCTGAAGAGAAAACGGACATTGTGCTTGTTTTAGATAAGAATAATGAAATCACTGATATCACTCTTCATGCGCTGGGTCTGAAAACCACTGAAGAAATTGTTTCGGATATGCTTGCCGCCCGCAGAGGCGAAACGATAGATCAAACGATAAAAAGTTACAGCTATGAAGAAATCATGAACCTCTCTTTTAAATTAATCACCGCCACCGATTATTATACTGATAATAACGATGACGGCATCTGGGAGGATCTTTCCGATAATGAATCGGCCATGGAAGTCATCATCAACAACGGACTGGATCTTAACATCTGCGGAATTATCCGTCCTCTGCCGGATACGGTAACTTCTATGAATGCTTCGCTTTACTATACCCGCGCGCTGACCGATTACATTATGGAGCGTACCGCTTCCTCCGAAATTGTTCAGGCTCAGCAAGCTCCGGAAAACCAAAACCGGGATATTTTTACCGGACTGCCCTTTGTATTAGAAAACGAACAGCAGGCTACGCCGGAAGAACAGGCCGAAGAATTAAAAGCCTATTTTTCACAACTCAATGCCATGGAAAAAAATACAATGTATCAAAAAATACTGGCTACACCCGATGCGGAGACTATGGAAAAAACCGTTGCGGAATATATGAGCCAATATCCTGATCGCGCAGCATTGGAAGAAATGATTTTTTCTCAGTATTCGGAATCCGCGGGAGTTGATGAGGAATCCATCCGCAATTTTATCGCAGGCTACAGTGATGAGGAACTGCGGGAAATGGTGGAATCGGCCATACGGGAAATGATTACCGCACAGTATGAAAAGAACGCGGAAGATACCATCAATCAAATTGCCGAGCAGCCCTCCCCCCAGGAACTTGAAAAATTAAAAGCGCAAATCACTGCACAGCTGACTGATCGTAATACCAAAATGATGTATGTTGTCTCTCAATACACCGCTTCCACCGCAATGCCAACCGAAAGCATCATGGCCTATCTATACGGTCTCAGTGACGCCGAGCTTGACGCCATTGTAGACGATCTTGCTTCCAATGCAGCAAAACAGCTGTATTCCCAATACGGCAGTACGGATACTGCCGCCGCCATACAAAAGGTTGCCGATGCTTTTGACGCTTATGTTTCCACCCTGACAACCGATCAGCTTACCGCTCTTTATGACGACTGCATGCCGCCTAAAACTTCCGAATCAACTCTTAGTGATAATCTGAAAATTTTAGGTGTTGCCGATCCGGATTTTCCTTCCGCTATCAACATTTACGCTGCCACTTTTGCCGATAAAGACGAAATAGGTACAATTATTAACCAGTACAACAGCAGCGCGGCCGAAGAAGATCAGATATCCTATACAGATTATGTTGCTTTAATTATGTCCTCCGTGACCACTATTATCGATGCCATCAGCTATGTGCTGATTGCCTTTGTTTCCATCTCTTTGGTAGTATCCTCTATTATGATCGGCATTATCACATACATTTCCGTATTAGAGCGCACCAAAGAAATCGGTATTCTTCGCGCGATCGGCGCCTCCAAAAAAGATATCTCACGGGTCTTCAATGCGGAAACACTGATTGTAGGTTTTGCTTCCGGTGCAATCGGTATTTTGGTTACCATAATTCTGTGTATTCCGACAAACCTGATTATCCGTCAGCTTTCGGGCATTGAATCCCTTACCGCCTATCTTCCGCCGGCCGGAGGTGTCATCCTGATGCTGCTGAGCATGTTCTTTACGCTAATTGCCGGCCTATTCCCCGCCATGCTTGCTGCAAAAAAAGATCCTGTTGTAGCACTGCGTACAGAATAAAACGAGCATCGGTAATCGCTATTCCTTCGATATGTCTCCTATCCACGAAAAGAAACATGTCCGCATTCCAATCTCAGGCAGCCGCTCTCTGCGGCTGTCTTTTTTTCTACTTTCTCCTGCTCCCCCGCAAGCAAATCTTTGTATTTCTTTATGCTAATTTGTTCTGTTGCATAATCTTCCGTTTTCTTCTATACTCGCCTATATCTTTCTTATTGTGACGGATTGGATCTACAGAATATTCTATGCCCTAAAGACTTCTGCTTCCGTATTGAACTTTTACTTCTTCCTGACACCCGAAACTCCTTCGTGTACTTTTTCCCTTTATCCTATAAATTCAGCTATACTCCTCTTCGGCGGGATACTTACCTATACGATTCTTTGTATATCTTTTTGATTTTTTAATTTTCCAATCTGTCGAAAAGCCTATTCGTAAATAGGTACAAAAGTAAAATTTTTATGCATTGTATAAAGGATGAAGGTTCGGGTAAACATCTCGGCCTCTCTTCTACGCTCTTTCAGATAAACTTCCGCACCCTGACCGGAGAGCCGGCCTATCATCAAAAAAGGCGAGCAAACACTCTATTGCGCAATTTTTTCGGCCGCAAGACTTTTTCAACAGACTGAAAGGCCTGCACATAGGCAGGCCTTCTATAATAAAAGAGAAATAAATTGCTTCTTTTGTAAACATTGACACTTTTTCTTAAAGAGAATGCTCTTGTCGTAATTTTATGTGCAGCAAAGGGTATCAGCAGCCGCAGCCGTTGTTATTCCCGCAGCCGTTTCCGCAGTCACCGCAGCAGCAGCAAATCAGCAGAAGCAGGATGATGATCCAGCAGCAGTTACCGTCGCCGCCAAAGCCGCAGCCACAGCCGTTATTGCCGCCGCAGCAGAAAAGAATGATAAGAAGAATGATTAACCAGGTGCAATCGTTGTTTCCGCACTCGTTTCTGGAAAAGAATCCGCCCATAATAAAACTCCTTTTTAACAAAAATTTGTAAGTACATCTTACAGTGTTATAATATGTTTCCGCCGCGGAAGTTGTTACAAACTGCTTGATGTGAAAATTGTTCAGGTTTTTTGTGCAGTTTGACAGTAGCCCTCCGCCCCGCATCATGGTACAATGATAAAAAATAATTTGGGAGGACTGTTTTATGGCAGGCGTTACTTTAAGACATATTTATAAAGTATATCCGGGCGGCGTTACCGCTGTTAACGACTTTAACCTTGTAATTAAGGATAAGGAATTTATCGTTCTGGTAGGTCCCTCCGGCTGCGGAAAATCCACAACTTTGCGTATGGTAGCCGGTCTTGAGGAAATTACCGAAGGCGAGCTTTTTATCGGGGACAAACTGATGAACGATGTTGCCCCGAAAGACAGAGATATCGCAATGGTTTTCCAGAACTACGCGTTGTATCCGCATATGACGGTTTATGAGAACATGGCGTTCGGCCTTCGTCTTCGGAAAATGCATAAAGGCGAAATTGATAAGAAAGTAAAAGAAGCCGCAAAAGTGCTGGGCATTGAAGAATATCTGCAGCGCAAACCGAAGGCGCTTTCCGGCGGACAGCGTCAGCGTGTTGCTTTGGGGCGTGCTATTGTTCGTGAGCCTATGGTTTTCCTTATGGACGAACCGCTTTCTAACCTTGACGCAAAACTGCGTGTACAGATGCGTACGGAAATTACCCGTCTTCACAAACGGCTGAATACCACTTTTATTTATGTTACGCATGACCAGACTGAGGCCATGACAATGGGTACTCGTATCGTAGTTATGAAAGACGGATTCATTCAGCAAGTGGATTCTCCTCAAAATCTTTATGATTATCCCTGCAACAAATTTGTGGCGGGCTTCATCGGTTCACCTCAGATGAACTTCTTTGACGCCACGCTGCTGAAAGAGGGCGACAACGTTGTAGCGCGTTTCGGTGAAAACAAAGTAACGCTTCCGCAGGCCATCGTATCAAAACTGACGGACGAAAGCTATATCGGAAAAGATGTTATTCTCGGTATTCGTCCGGATGATATTCACGATGAGCAAGTATTTATTGAAGCGCATCCCGAAGCTAAAATCAAAGCGCATGTGGATATTCTTGAAAAACTGGGCTTTGAAACTCTTGTTTACCTGGAAATGGACGGCAAAGACGATAACGCGGTTGCCCGTGTAAATCCGCGCTCAACGATCATGAGCGGCGATGATGTGGTCCTTGCGTTAGATCCGTATCGTATCAGATTATTCGATAAGGATACCGAAGTAAGTATTTTGGATAATTAAAACAAAGAACCTCGCAAAGCTTAAGCCTCGCGAGGTTCTTATTTATTTTAAGCGTTTCCGCATGCCTGCGGCAACGCTTTTTCTCTATTTTTCCTGCAAGAAATATGCCTGCGTGTTCGCATTCCTGCCGCAAAAATCCGTCACCGTCAACCGAAAATAACCGTCATCAGGTTCCAATGAAAACACTGCTTCAGTAAGCGGCATTTGATCAACCGCAAAAACCGCCTGACTTCTGCGCCCCATCGTAGTCAGAGAAACCTGAGCCGCAGGCGAACATTGCAATTTTACCTGATTCTTCTCCAGAACAAGGCTAAAAATCTCCGGTCCCTGCGAGGCATAAAAAGATCCGTTTTCCAGTGCGGTAAACACCGCGTCATAAGTAAGTTCCGGAGCATTAATCTGTATCCAGCCGCCAAAAGAATCATTATCCGGTGAATCAAAAGACGTCAGATTATGAGAATCATCACAGGCAGTACAAAAAATTTGTTTTCCCGCACGCAAAAAATCATCAAAAGTATTGATATCATAATCATGAATTCCATCCTTTAAAGAATGATGATTATAAATCTCTACCGCAAACAATCCTTCATATTGCAAATACTGCAGCGCGTTCTCCAAGGACCAGTTGGGATGATTATAAGCAACTAAAAACCCTGCTTCACCGGCCCTTCTTATAATATCATTGATCCCTTCTGCCGAATATATACGTTCAAATTCACCATTATGACGAATCAGATGTTCCACATTAGGATTAATATAGTGATTATAAAGGCTGCTGTAGCAGGGTGTAATTATATTATGCTGATCTTTTGCATATAGATTCAGATGACAAACCCGCATTCTTCTGTTCTTTATCGATGATATATGCGGATTTTCTTTGATAGCAATTTCACAGGAAGTAATGGTTAAAAAGTTCTCATCATCAAAGGCTGAATTGTCTATCAAATGCTCATGGTCTGTGAAGGCAACAATGGAGTATCCTCGTTTTTTGTAGGCTTCCTTGAGCTGCGCGATACTTAACGCGCCATCGGAATTTGTGCTGTGACAGTGCAGATTTGCTTTATAAAAGCGCTGCGTTGGATCAAGCAATACTTTATTCATGCTTTTTTCCTCCTATAAAATTAGTTATTGATACTTTTATTAAACTGAAATTTTATCAAAAAGTCAATTTAATTTTTTATGGCCAAAATATATCCGTAATTTTTACAGTGCAGAATTGACAAATTCATTTTTTTATGTATAATAAATGTTAACTAATATGGAGAAGTACCCAAGAGGCTGAAGGGTCTGGCTTCGAACACCAGTAGACGGCGAATAACCGTGCGAGGGTTCAAATCCCTCCTTCTCCGCCACAAAGGTACGGTAGCAATGATACAAATTGCTACCGTACTTTTTAATTATTCCCTGTGATAATCCCTTGATATAAAGCCAAAAGCGAGGTTAGTGGGTTCAAATGTGAACCTGCCGACCTCGCTTTTTTTCGTTTATGGAGTTTCTGGCAAACGCTGCCGCCGGAAAAAATGAACCCACTCTGCCGAACCTTTTAATTTTTCATAGAATAATTAAAAGGTTCGAGGAAAAATTAAAAGGTTCACCTACGGATTATCTTGATTCGATTTCTTTTAATGGTTTTCCAACTGCATTTTTCCACATGGCGGGGCCACTAACGCTATACCCGGTAACGAAGTCGGCCGCCGCTGATGAGCTTGAAAAAAGGATATCTTCTGTTGTTGTCAAGTCTTTGACCTTTCCAGAATTGAAGTGCTTTTTCCGAAGTGCAATCGCACCTTTACTAAGAGACTTCTCCGACACCTTTTCGTTTACTACAGATCCGGCAAGAAGGACAAAACCCTCCGTTGTAACGATGCCGGTAGCTTTAGCAGCACCAGTGCTTAGATAAAGAATTTCATCATCTTGGGTGGAGCTTGATGTGTTTTGAACCGTAGGCTCAAGAACTTTATATCCCAATGCATTTATCAGGACTCGCACATTGTCAATGAACTCCTCCATCGCTGCAATATGAGCTTCTTTCATAACGGTACGACTGTAGGTGTTTTTAGTTAACACATTATATCGTTTGCACTCACGAGCAATCTGAACGAAACGGTCTTCAAGATAACGGATGAGAGCTTTGTTCAAATCACGACCTAAAAAGATAACCGCTGTTGTCCAGTAGAATTTCTCCTTTTCGGCATTGTAATCCCGAATGTGCTGGATGAGCCTATCTTGTACAGTTTCGGATTCTCCGATATAATGCATATAGCAAGTCCCCATTCAATTCGGCTCTTTTGGTACCAAATCCGACATGACAATCGTTGAAGTCAAAATAGTTATCGCACCATTTTGCGTAGCGTTTTCTTCCACTCGATTCAGTCGGATATTCAATCTCTCCACAAATATCTGGGAGAGTCAGTGCTAATGCCAATGCGGATTGAAAAGCTTTATTTGCCACAGCTTCTTTTATATCGTTAATTTTCTCTTTCATGCTATCGCTCCTTTCTTTATGAATTTAAAATGATTCAGAGCCACAACGGGTGGATGTACTGCGGCGTTTACAGCGATGAG
>CAJKLB010000025.1 GCA_905200615.1 uncultured Selenomonadales bacterium
TATTATAATAAAAAATATAACTTCTTGCAAGAAAAATAAGGCACAAAAGAGCAATATGTGACATATAAATTTAATAGTACTTTTGTAAGGGGGAATTTTATGCCTGATATATTTTTAAGCCCGTCGCTTCAAACGGGGAATTTTTACATTAACGGCGGAACGGAAGCACAATACATGGGATATCTTGCCGATGCGTTGGAACCATATCTTACGGTAAATTCCATTGGATATACGCGTTCACGTCTGCCTAATACCTTGGCAAACGCCATTGCCCAATCCAATATGGGAAATTATAATTTGCATCTGGCGCTTCACTCTAACGCGTCACCGGAGGGAAAAGAAGGTCAGTTTCGGGGAATACAAGCTTATTATTATCCAACAAGTACCGAGGGAAGAAAAGCTGCCGAAGCGCTGGTGAACAGCTTAAAGCAGATTTATCCCGATCCGGAACTGGTCTATACGGTACCCACTACCACCATTGCCGAGGTGAGAAAAACAAAAGCGCCTGCCGTGCTTATGGAGATCGGTTATCACGATAATTTACAGGACGCGGAGTGGATCAAACAAAATATACAGAATATTGCACGCTCACTGGCACAGGGATTGACTTCATATTTTAAATTGCCTTTTAAGGAGGTATGCAACGCAAAGGGAGAAAATTTGAATACAGCATCCAATATACAAATCAATGCGTACGTCAATGCCTGTACAAATGACGGAAGCCCGCTGAATATCCGTTCGGGACCGGGCGTAAATACGCAAATTGTAGGAAGAATTCCTTCAGGACAACTGGCGCTTTTACTTGAAAAGCCGCAGAACGGCTGGGCCAAATTGCGTTATAATGCGATAGAGGGATATGCATCGGCCAATTATCTCTGCACTTGTATTTCAAACCAAACGGCAAGAACAGGAACAGTAAATACCAACGGGAGTAATTTGAATTTGCGTTCAGCGCCTTCGGTGACGGCTTCTATTATCGGCAGAATTCCGGATGGAAGCACCGTACGAATTTTTGAGTCTGTTGGGGCATGGTATCGGGTAAGCTATATGGGAGCAACCGGCTATGTTTTAAGCGATTTTATTGTTGTTTGATTCACAATTGAAAAAGGAAGCGCATAAGATATAACTGTACAAAAGAAATGAATTTTAAAAGAAGGAGGAGCGTTATGTCATTTTATTCATACAGAAACGGTGAAAGCGATGTTTGCCCCGGCAGAATAAGCGGTGATTGCACCAACGGCTTGACGGAAAGAGTCTGCATTCAGGTTAAAAAAATCTATGATTCTTGCATGCAGCAGGAACAGCTGGATAACATAAATGTTAAACTTACGGATATTTGCCCGGCAAACACAAAATTTGAGGCCCCCGTAACCTTTATTAGCTGTCGCAGTACTTGTACTACCGGCAGAATCAGAGATCTTTGCATTGATAGAATTTGCGACAGACCTAATTTTGCGAGAGTACGCTGCAAAGTGGATATTCCGGTAGAAATTCTCTTTGAGGATAGCTGCGGCAAAGAAGGAAGCGGCAGAGGCGTTATCACGGTTGCAAAAGATGTAGTTCTTTTTGTTCCGGATGAATCCATCATTCCCTTTGAAGTCGACAACATCGTAAGCGCTATTTGCGTGATGGGGTGCTATATAGGTGATAATACTTTTTCACTTACTGCTTGTGTTACCATCATTTTAAAAGTTGTTGCCGATGTGGAATTGCTTGTTCCGGCGTATGGCTTCTGTAAGATTCCGCCCTGTGAAGAATTTGCCTCAGAGGTTTGCGATGAATTCTTTAATTTGCCGATTTTCCCGCCGGCAATGGGCGATATGTGCGGCTGCAATAAATAATTTATTTACACAAAAAGCTTTTACTGTTAAATCCAAGCATTAATCAAAGAACCCTAAATCTCAAAGAAGATTTAGGGTTTTAATTGGTGCCTTTAGGTGTAAAAATTAGCCCCCGAGTCTTGAACTGTTCCGCGGGAAAAAGACAGAGAAAAACCCCCCGGGCGTAGGACCACATATACTTCCCACTGCTGTGACATGCTTGTATCTTCTAAACCAAAAGAGAGTCCCGGTTTGGTTGTTTCCCAAGCTTCAGAAAGCTGTAATACTCGCTGCGTGATACATCAAAGAAACGACACATGGAAATAATCGAATACTTTGATGCGTATCGTTGTATCATTCTATTTGCCTTGGACTTCTTTCTTTCGGCCTCTTTGGAAAAATCCCGCAGTAATTTATTTTTCATCCGAAGCTGTCGAACTTTCTTTTCCAACGCTGACAATGTGGTTGATATTTGTTTTGTCCTCGTCGCTTTGGAATACTTTTCTGCTCTTTCTCAGCTTTACGTCTCGGCCTTTGCAGCCATTCTTTTTCTGTTTTTGTAAATCCAAACTTTGTCCCCGATTTTTTCGGAAGTTGGACCTTTCCTGATGCAGTTGTTCCGTTCCTTCATAGTACGTTTTGAACGCTGTTTTCTTGCGTTGTAGTTCTATCCTGTATCGAGGGTGGCTTCTTTGCTATTTCCCGTGGAACAGTTCAAAGAGGGAAGATTTATTATTTAGGCTGTGCTTATTCTATTTTAACGATGGATGAATTCTTCAATAATATAGCGCGGACGCGCTTTGGTTTCATGATATATTTTCCCAATGTATTCACCGATAATACCAAGAGAAAGCAACTGGATTCCGCCGATCATCCATATGGAGCAAATTAAGGAGGCCCATCCGCTGTCGGCATGACCGGTCACTTTGATAATAATGCTGTAGACCAACATTATTAAGCTGAAAGCAAAAATCACAAAGCCTAATGCGGTGATCATACGTATTGGTTTAATACTGAAAGAAGTAATACCGTCAATAGCGAAAGACAGCATTTTTTTCAGCGGATATTTGCTTTCTCCCGCAAAACGGCTGCTGCGTTCATATTCTACCACAGCTGTCTGAAACCCGATTAAAGGAACAATTCCCCGCAGGAACAAATTTACTTCTTTAAACTCCGCCAGCGCCTCTATCGCACGCTTGCTCATTAGACGATAATCGGCATGATTATATACGATATCAACCCCCATTTTCTGCAAAAAGCGATAATAAGCAAGAGCAGTGCTGCGCTTAAAAAAGGAATCTTTTTTTCTTGAAGACCGCACTCCGTATACAATATCATTGCCGCTACGATATTTTTCTATAAATTGATCAATTACCTGAATATCATCCTGCAGATCGGCGTCCATCGAAATCACAATATCCGCATATTCTTTCGCGGTAAGCAAGCCTGCCATCAGCGCGTTTTGATGCCCCCGATTATGCGCCAGCTTTAAACCGGAAAAACATTCATCTTCCTGACAAAGCGTGCGGATATATGACCAGGTCTGATCTTTTGAACCGTCGTCAACAAATAAAATACGGCTTTTTTCACTGATACCGGCAGATTGTATCAGCTCTGTCAGCTTTTTCTTTAACCGTTTTGAGGTTTCCGGAAGAACTTCCTCTTCGTTGTAACAGGGAACCGTTATATATAAAATTTCATTTCTCATTTTCACAAATCAAAACCTCGGCATACGGCAATGATCGAATCCAATCGCACAGAATATGCCATTCATCAAGTTTATGATCCTTTCTTGAAAAATACATTCCTCTCAAATTTTCATAATTCATTGTTATTGTACGCATTTGATTATAGCTTGAAGGCAGCATTTGAATCAAATTATACCAAACGCTTTTTTCTTTGGTTTCCAAATATTTTAAGCGTAAGTTTTCTAAATACGCAATTAAGGAATCCATTACTTGCAAGGATTCCTTTGAAAGCTTGTCCAGAGAAAAATCTGCTTGGCAAAAAGCTTTGGAATGAAGCTTATGCATGGTGGAACAACTGTTGGAAACAGTTCCGACTTTATACGTGTCAAATTCTTTCCACCAATAAAGCGGAGCTGTGATATCCACAGAAACAAAAATCATTCTTAAAAACTTGCGATGATCCGAACCCGCACGGCATAGCCGGGAAGCTAAATCCAAATCATTGGGACCAAATACAAAGTTTCCGTCCGCGTCAAAATAGCTGTCATAACGATCCCAGCTGTTCATCGGATTCCTTGCCCCGCGCATAGCGTTATCAAAGTTCATGACCGAGGTTCTTTCCAGTATAATCATTTTTTACTCCTTTATTCTTTATATAAGCACACATACCACCACTTGCTGTTAATATCCAGCGGATCGCTCCACATGGCGGAATCATCCCACGAACGGGGATACAGATCGTCCGGAACATATACATATCCTTCCGTTCTGTTATCGGTATCCAGTGCGATAAAATAATAAATAGCATGAAAATCATCAATTTTAATAATCTGCACCTTTTTTTCCGGTACAGGTTTGCTTAAAGTTTCTGATGCCAACGGAAAGACACCTTCCTGAATAGAAAGAGAATCACCGGAAACCGAAATATATTGCTGTTTTATTTCATCCACGGCTTGAGAAAATTCAGTTTCGTACTTTAAATAGTCCGCTTCAATTTTGGAAAGTGATGCGCTGTCGGCAAAGAAAAAAGCCAATAAACAGCACACAATAGCAAGCACGGAGGGAATGAAAAATAAATTTTCGCGTTTTTTAAAAATCATAACGGTCGAACAAACGATCAGTAAAAGCGCAAGCGCCGGCCCGGCCAGAACAACGGCCATTGTCCATTTTCCCAGCATGGCATGTAAAACATTAAAATACAGCATAGAAAAAAAAGCGATAAGTGCTGACAGAATCGCTGCCGCCGAAACCAACCAAACCGTCCATTTTATTTTAGCCACAATTATATCTCCTTCTTATTTTCTGAAAATATTATACATGATATAAGGCTTTTTCGTCAAGATTGTAATATAACATGCTTTATGATTGACAAGCGGCAAAATCTTATGTACTATAATAAATATAAAATAAATGATGGGAAGTGACAAGATGCAACAATTTAGTTTGAATGGGCTCTTTATTCTTTGCGTGGCCTTTTGTTGTATCACTGCGGCTGTTGCAATTTGGTATGAAATAAAAAACAGATGATTTTGCATGATTCCATTCTAAAACTTTTAAAAACATCTTAATTTATTTGACCGAATGGCCAAAAAAAGATATAATATGAATAGTTAAACAATGAATCCTGCAAAAAAAGCAATGGAAAGGAAGCGTGTTATGGATAAAATCATGCTGTTAGTGCCGGCTGTGGCTTTGGTTGCTCTGTTGTTTGCCGCATTTACCGCAAAGAGTGTACTCAAGATGGATGCGGGAAGCGAAGATATCAAACGGATATCTGCTATTGTACGGAAAGGTGCCAATGCTTTTTTAAAAAAGCAATATAAAACCGTCATTATCTTTTTCGGAATTGTTTTTCTTATTTTAATGGCGCTTACTGCCATTGCAAAAACAGTCCGCGGCGGAGCCTTGGCGGAAAGTGTTTATTGGGAAACTCCTTTTGCTTTTTTAACCGGCGGATTTTTTTCCGGACTTTCGGGCTTTTTAGGGATGAAAATTGCCACGGTTTCCAATTGCCGTACGGTGGTTTCAGCAAAAAACAGCTTAAATTCCGGCTTGCGTACCGCCTTTAAAAGCGGTTTAGTTATGGGGTTAGTCGTTGTGGGCCTTGGCATGCTGGATACGGGAATTTGGTATTGCATCTTACGATTCGGCTGCGGTTATACCGAAGCTTCACAAATAGCCCCCATTATGCTTACCTTTGGAATGGGAGCGTCTTCTATGGCTCTTTTTGCAAGAGTAGGCGGCGGAATCTTTACCAAAGCTGCCGATGTAGGCGCAGATTTGGTAGGAAAAGTAGAAGTCGGTATTCCTGAGGATGATCCCCGAAATCCGGCGGTTATTGCAGATAATGTGGGCGATAATGTAGGGGATGTTGCCGGTATGGGCGCGGATCTATATGAAAGCTATATCGGCGCGGTTATCTCGGCGGCGGCTTTAGGGGTTTTCGCGTTTAATTCCATGCAGGCGTTTGCGCTTCCTTTTTTATTGGCGGCCTGTGGCATTCTTGCCTCCGTTATCGGTTCTTTCTTTGTGCGTACCGGTGAATCCACCGATCAAAAAAAACTTTTAGGCGCGCTGCGCAAGGGAACTTATATTGCCGCTATTCTTATGGTTATCGGTTCCTTCTTTATTATTCAGGCTGTTATGGGGAATGTAAAACCGGAAAACGGAACCGCTTTTCATTCCTGGTATTTATTTGTTTCTATGCTGGCGGGTCTGATCGGCGGTATCGCCATCGGCTTTTTTACTGAATACTATACCTCTGCGAGCTATAAGCCTACAAAACGCCTCGCAAGTTCGGGAAATACCGGACCGGCTACGGTTATTATAGACGGTCTTTCTTTGGGAATGCTTTCCACATTGATTCCTGTGCTGATTGTAGGTTTCGTTATTTTTTTAAGTTATTATGTTACTTCCGGCTTTCATTGGGCCAATATGGAAATGGGCTTGTTCGGTGTAGGAATTGCCGCGGTGGGAATGCTTTCTACCCTGGGAATTACTTTGGCTACTGATGCTTACGGCCCTGTTGCCGATAACGCGGGCGGAATTGCGGAAATGACGCATCAGCCGGAATTTGTTCGGGAGCGTACGGATGCTTTGGATTCTCTTGGAAATACTACGGCGGCTACCGGAAAAGGTTTCGCGATTGGTTCTGCCGCGCTTACCGCGATTACTCTGCTTTCCGCTTTTGCTCATACGGTAAAAACATTGGCCGCGCAGCTGGCTTCTGAAGATTTTTCTTTTAGCGTTAGTTTGTTGGAACCGCGTGTGTTAATCGGCCTTTTTGTAGGAGTAGTACTTCCGTTTATTTTTTCAGCTGTTACCATGTCGGCGGTGGGAAAAGCGGCAGAAAAAGTGGTATTAGAGGTCAGAAGACAATTTAGGGAAATAAAAGGACTTATGGAAGGCCAGGCTGAACCGGATTATGAGCGTTGTGTCAGCATCTGTACGGGAGCCTCGCAAAAGCATATGATTGTTCCGGGTATCATCGCTATTGTGGCGCCTGTTTTAGTAGCGGTTCTGCTGGGCTTTGAAGCGGTAGTCGCTATGCTTTCCGGTGCGGCTGCAAGTGGCTTTGTATTGGCTATTATGATGGCCAACAGCGGCGGCGCGTGGGATAATGCAAAGAAGCATATAGAAACCGGCGAGCACGGCGGAAAAGGTTCGGAAGCTCATAAGGCGGCTGTTGTAGGCGACACCGTAGGCGATCCGTTTAAAGATGCTTCCGGTCCATCTATCAATATTTTAATTAAATTATTATCCACAATTTCTATTGTCTTCGCGCCGTTCCTTGCCTTAATTCCGTGGATTTGGAGCTGATATGCAAAAAACCAATGCTATGCGTTTATTAGATGCGGCAAAAATTCAATATACTCCTGTAACATATGAATATGATGAGCAAGATCTTTCCGGATTGCACGCGGCTGAGTTTTTGCATATTGCGCCGGAAGAATTCTTTAAAACACTGGTTTTAAGAGGTGCCAAAAAAGGATTTTTTGTGTGCTGTATTCCTGTGAGCAATGAACTGGATTTAAAAAAGGCTGCGGCAGTTATGGGGGATAAAAGCGCTGAGATGCTTCATGTCAAGGAACTTTTAGGTGTAACAGGTTATATTCGCGGCGGCTGTTCGCCTATCGGCATGAAAAAGCGCTTTCCCACCTTTTTTGATATTTCAATTCATCAATTGGAGAGAGTGTATATTTCTGCCGGTACCCGAGGGTGTGCTCTTTGTTTGAACAGTATTGACCTTCTTAACTATCTGGGAGCGCAAACGGCGGTATTATGATAAAGGCTAAAATGTTCGGTGCTTGGTTATTTATTCAGCTTTCAGATAAAGTCCCTGCTGACAGGGACTTTGTTTTTTTGTAGAAATGTGATGTGATGAGAAAGAACAAAAAATACTTTTATAAAGAAAAGAGTGAGCTCTGTTATAAGAAATCTTCTTTAGAAAGATTCGTTAAAATATGATTGCTAAGGAAAACACAATGAAGACTCTATTTACAAAAAGAAGATAAGGAACGCTTTTTTTGCGAATAAAAACATCAAAGCTGTGCTCTTTCTGTGTAAGATAAAATAGGGGGGAAGTCTTTTTACAAAAGGAAAATGAAAAGAAACAGCAAAAGACGCATAAAAATAAATGACGGAACGGACATCGTCATTTGTTTTTTATCAATTCTTTAATAATGGAATGAATATTTTGAAGCTGCTCGGGAGTAAGTTGTTGAATATCTTTTATGATTTCGTTTAATTGCTGTGGATATTTGATATCCTCATTAAAGAATTCTTGGGGTGTAACGTTTAAATATTCGCAGATATAAAAGAAAAGTTGCAAGGAAGGATAGCTTCTTTTATTTTCAATACGGTTAATATAGCTTTCGTTTTGGCCTATGGAAAGACTCATTTCTCTTGCGGATACACCTTTTTGCATACGAAGTGCAGAAAGTCTGCGGGCAAAGAAATTCTCAGATAATTCTGTATACATGAAACTATCTCCTCAATTCTATATTCTATACAAGATATTATATGTTATAAATATAAAAAAATAAGATAAGGCAAATCTTATTTTTGTTGACATATGATGCTATATGACTTATAATGTCAAAAATAAGTTTTATATTGGCATGTGATATATATGGAAATATTAAGTATAGCATTTTTGGGAAAAGTATGCGGTTGTCGCGAAAAAATAGAGGAGAAACTTGAAAAGTTAATTCATGTGCTGACAGAAGCACATGAATTAACCGAATGCCTTGTAATGAAGGGAAATGATTTTAACTTTCTGGCATCAGAAATTATTGATCGCATGAAGCCGTGCTATGACGGAAAATTAGAACATACATTGGTTTTGCCTTCCGGCGTTCCGTATGAGAAAAAGAATAGAAATGATTTTGTTTATGACCGGATAGAATTTGCTGATATTATGGAAAACGGGGGAGAGGAAGTCTCAGCTTTAAGCCGATGGATGATTGAAAGTTCGGATATACTAATTTGCTGCATATTAGATATGAAAGATTGTACGAATCCTCTGCTGCAATATGCGCTTAGCAGAAAAATGTGTATTTATAACCTTGCAGAGGCTATTTAGAGACAGTAAATCAATAAAAAAACAGGAAGGAATATTGTTTTTATATAATGAATACACGCCGATGCATCAGGGTATATTTCTAACAATAAAAAGTCCGGGGAGAAAACGGACTTTTTTATATTAGTGCCATTAGGTAGGGGGATTTGAAAGCAAACAATGCCCTTTTGAACTGTGCAGTTCACACAAATCGGGGGGTTAATTTTTTATAAATATATGTTTTTTATCATGCATCAGATCTATAGACAGGGATATCGATCCAAGCAAAAATCAGTGATTTATTTTAGAAACAGTATTTATACTGCGGGCGGTTAGCTGGACCCAAGCGGGTTTGAATCCGCTTTTCAGAGCATTCCTTACGGATGAAATATTAGACCAGGCACAGCAATAAAACGGAACAATGTTTCTGTTTAAAACTTCAATAGCAAGCCGGCTTGTCAGACAGGAAGCAATGCCTTTTTTTCGGTATTCGGGAAGAACGTCAATCCCAATTTGCCACATTGTATTGCAATCGGCAGAGCAGCCGGCCAATCCAATTAGTTTGTTCTTATCAAAAGCCCCTATAGCCAATACGTCAAGCTGGCTGCGCTGTTTGCATAAAGCGTTGCTCCAAGTCGGAAGATAAAGTTCCTTAAAATCGTGCGGATATAATAGTTTGGTTTCATAATCACAGGTTAACGGCTTTAATTGATGGATATCCGGTAAGAAATATTCGGCCATAAAGCAAACACAATGGTCATGTCTTTTTAAAATTTCATTCAGTACATGCATCGCAGGCGTCTCAAAGCAATGTTCTGCAGGATATCGATTAATATAGTATTCAATCTCATCGGCAAGCTCAGCGGATACGGAAGCCACAATATTCGTACCATAAGAGGTTAGATCACAGCAAAAGGGTAATTCTAAATATTTTCGCGCATGAGGATTGGCGCGGGAAACTACTGTTTTGTTGGAACCGCTGATAAAGTCTTGAGGATTGCAATTGCTGTCAACGGCTGATTGAGTTATTGCAATTTCGAAAATTTGATCGTTGGTTAACATAAATATTCCTCAGGGAACAAAAGGATTGCTTCACTTATTCTTTTGTTCTGGCTCAGACGAGGTTGCTTGTTCTTTGTGCTTTGAAGTAATAAAAGAATAGGCCCAGCCTTTTTTGTGCTTAAGGGAGAGAAAACCTAAGATGGAGGCAAGAAGAGCGCCGCAGCCATCGACAATGATATCTTTCATTGTATCGGTAAGCGCCGCACGGCCTACTAATTGCGTGCCGTCCTCCAGCATGAATTTTTGCATATTTAATTTCAGCACTCCGTCAAAGGTAAATTCATAGATTTCCCATAGTCCACCAAGCATCATCGAGAAAGAAAAGGCGAACAGACTGACAAAAAAAGGAGAAAGGTGAATTGCTACATGCTTATCCTCATTGATAATGGAAATCAGCATGAAGCCGAACATTCCGGTCATCATACTGCTGAAAAAATGAAGGATATCATCCCAGTGCGGGACATTATAATAAAAACTACGTACTTCGCCTAAGAAAATGGCACAGTATAAAAAGATGATATACATAATATAAAGAGCGGTAGGAATTTCAAATTTCAGCTTTTTAGATAAAAAACTGGGAAGATGAATAACCAAAATTCCCAATGCGCATTGAACAAGCATCAATACGTAATCTGCCCGGGATTTCATGCTTTCACTGACGACACCGGGCTCTACGGTTGAAATTTTATAGATTAAAAAGATAATGGGAATTAAAAAACTCAAAAGAACAAAGTAATATAAAAGTTTGGAGAAATTAATTTTTTTCATTACAGCACCTTTTTGTTAAATTATTTTATATCGGAGCCCAATACGATTTTACGGTTAAAACAATAGAGAAATGAATCAACAGTATATGTTTTTTGAGATTTTGCGATTATTTTACTGCAGCAAAATAATCAGTAAGCAATGAGTATTGTTATAAAGAAATAAAGAACCATGGCATATAAATATGCCACAACGGCAAGCTTTATAATAAAATAACTTTTAGAAAGATTTTTTTCTCTGTTCTGTAGCGTCTGCAAAAGCATTGCCGTAATCGGCAGCAAAAAAATGAGCGCCGTTAAAATATTTGCCGTAATCAGTGAGGTGTATATTCGTGAATATACACATATTACGTGTACTGCAATTGCTAAAGGAAATAAGATCCATAAAATCAGTTTTGCTTTTTTCATCAGTTCTTCAGGCTCTGCAGGGGAGCGGGAATTCTTCCTGCACGGGAAATAAATTTTTCGCATGAGGCTGTATTGACCGGCATGATTGGCGCTTCGCCCAATAAACCGCCGAAACTTACGGATTCGCCTGCTTTTTTGCCGATCGCCGGAATAATACGAACCGCTGTTGTCTTGGAATTTACCATACCGATGGCGGCCTCATCGGCAATAATACCCGATATTATGTGTGCAGGCGTGTCACCGGGAATCGCGATCATATCTAAGCCGACGGAGCATACACAAGTCATGGCTTCTAGTTTTTCCAGCGTTAATGTTCCGGATGCGGCTGCGTTGATCATACCGATATCCTCACTTACCGGGATAAAGGCGCCAGAAAGTCCGCCTACATAGCTGGAGGCCATCACGCCTCCTTTTTTTACGGCGTCGTTTAGAAGAGCCAAAGCAGCGGTAGTTCCAGCTCCCCCGGTGGAGGAAAGCCCCATTTCTTCTAAGATATGTGCTACGCTGTCTCCCATGGTAGGTGTAGGAGCCAGAGAAAGGTCAACAATGCCGAATTGCGCGTTTAAATCCTTTGCGGCACGCGAGGCAACTAATTGGCCCATACGGGTTATTTTAAAAGCGGTTTTTTTGATTTCTTCCGCTAATTCGCCCAAGGTAGCATTAGGCATCTCTTCTAACGCACATTTTACTACGCCGGGACCGCTGACACCTACATTGATAACACAATCGCCTTCGCCGCATCCTAAAAAAGCACCGGCCATAAAAGGATTATCTTCTACTGCGTTACAGAACACTACCAGCTTTGCGCAACCGATACTGTTCCTTTCGGCAGTGCTTTCGGCAGTTTTTCGGATGATTTGTCCCATTTCTTTTACGGCGTCCATATTGATACCGGCTTTGGTTGAACCGATATTTACAGAAGAACAAATGTGTTCGGTTACCGAAAGCGCTTCGGGAATACTGTGAATCAATGCGGCATCACCGGGAGTCATTCCTTTATGCACCAGTGCGGAGAATCCTCCCAGAAAGTTTACGCCGACGGTTTGCGCCGCTTTTTCCAATATCAGCGCAAATGGAACCAGATCATTGCATCGTGAGGCGGAAGCAATATGAGCAATGGGAGTAACCGATATTCGTTTGTTTACGATGGGAATACCGTAAGTGCTCTCAATAGCCTCGCATTTTTTTACAAGGTTTTCTGCTTTTTTGCATATTTTATCATAGATTCTTGTACAGGCTTTTTCCGCACTGCTGTCGGCACAGTCAAACAGAGAAATTCCCATAGTAACGGTGCGTACATCTAAATGTTGGTTATCCAGCATTTGGATGGTTTCATTTACTTCGTTAAAATTTATCATAGGGAATACCTCTTATAAACGATGCATACTGTTGAAGATTTCTTCGTTTTGTATGCGTATCTCAAGATTGGAATCAAAATTTTTAAATTCATTCTGCAAACCGAGGATATCGATATCACTATCATCTAAGTTGATAAACATAACCATGGTAAAATACTCGTGCAGAATGGTTTGTGTAATATCTAAAATATTGATGTGGTGCTTGGCAAGTTTACTGCTTACATCGGCAATAATACCTACGCGGTCATGGCCTATTACGGTTAAAAATGCTTTCATTGCGGTAAAACTCCTTTTTGTTTATCGATTAGTATTAAACGGCAGCTCTGGGGAATTACGGCGGAGAGCTTGGTGAAAAGCCCATTGTCCTTATCTCCGGGACCCGGAGTACCGAGTACGGCAACGCTGATAGAATGCTCTTTAATAAAAGAAGAAATAGCGGAAATTACATTATCTGAATGAAGTACTGTCATATCCGCGCCTACTTTTTGTGAAGCGGAATATAAATATTCCAAGGAAGCGGCATCGTCCGTACCGCCCATAATGGATTGGCCGTTTTTTGCCACGTGAAGAACGTAAAGTTGGTCATCGGGCGTTTGTCTCTGTAATGCCGCTTCATGAATCAGGCGATCACAGGTGTTTTGAAGAGTAACACATGCCATAATGCGGTTCAATCGTATCAATCCTTTACCATAATGTCGAGAATAATATTTTGATAGGTCTTTACATGGATTTGCTGACCAGGGGTTAGTTTGGGATGGGGAAGAGCCTCTATAAAATAGAGTGTTCTGTCAAAAAATTGACCGTCATCCTTAAAGGATACCCGAAGCCGCTGTAAGCGCACGCCGTCATGTTCGGTTTCACCGTCGGTGGAATCGAAAATATATGTGTCTTCCTGCGTAATGCCCCGATGAATATTTTTATAGAGCTTCAGCAGTTTTTGTTTTTCAAATACCGTAAGATAATAAAAAAGGATACATATTGTAACAGCCGCAATGCCGCAGGCTAAAGAGATATAAACATTCCCCGAAAGAAAGGAAAAACCGTATCCTGCTGCTGATATAACGCAAAGAATAAAAAAAAGCGTTAAAAACAGTGTATGTTTTTTATTGGTTAATTGAAAAAAAGAAACGTCTAATAAATTCATTACGATCACCTGCCCAATATTATACCAAAAAATTATAAATAATGCTATAAAAATTATAAAAAAAGGCTGAATATTTTCAGCCTCAGACTGCAGATAAATCTGAAATTTGATTTTTTTGCGGCGTTTAGCCGTATTTTGTTTTTCGGCAAATGAGCCGTAAAAACTCCTTATAGGTGAAAAACCGCTGGATAAGCGGTTTTTCAAAGGCACAGGGGATGACTGACGAGGATAGAGTGTCATCCGAAAACCAACGATTCTCAAGTAAGCGACATTTCCGATTAAGAGAGTGGTGACATTGTTGACACTCTGAAAGACTGAATCTTTTCAGGCTTTCAGCTATTTGTCGTTTTTATTTTCAAGTAGCTTCCGATAGAGTCAGTTCTATTGTAATCGGTGTATTGGAATATTGTACCGACCAACCACTTACCGTAGCTCTGTAGATGGTTAAGGAAACTTTATCACCCGGCTTTTTGGTAAGCAAATAGGAAGAATAATCCGCCATAGAAGTGATAGGATTGCCGTCAATGGCGTAGATAATATCATACTGTTTTAAACCTGCTTCGGCTTCCTTTTCACCGGAAACTGCTATAATACACAGCCCTGTGGGAATGGAATTCCACCCTGTAATTCTAAAAATATTAGAAGGAAGCGTCAGGGTAATATTGATAGCGGCGCGATCTTTTACATGGCCGTAATTCAGAAGGTCATTAATAATGGGAGCCGCATCATCATAAGTAATGGCAAATCCCATGTTCTCATAACCCGATGCAACAATTTTTGATGAGGTGATACCAATAACGTTTCCATAGAGATCAACAAGAGGTCCGCCGCTGTTTCCCGGGTTAATGGCAGTATCGGTTTGAATGCAATACATTACATACCCGGTGGAATCATCCTGAATGGCGCGGTGCAGCGCAGAAATAATTCCTTTTGTTACCGAAGAGGAAAAGTTAAGTCCGCCCGGACTTCCGATGGCTAAAACGGTATCCGCTACCTGACAGCCGTCAGCAGATGAAAAATTGGCGGCCGTGATTTCTTTTTCCTGAGGATCTATCTTTAAAAGCGCCAGATCCGTGATGGTGTCGGATCCCACGATTTCAGCGTCATAGATGGTGCCGTCATATAAGACAACTTGAACAGTAGAGGCATCTTCAATAACATGGGCGTTGGTTATAATATAACCGTCACTTCTGCAAATAATGCCGCTGCCCTCGCTGTAGAGAGAAGAAGAATTGGAACCGCTGTAATTAGAATCTGTAGTATAACATTGAATACATACTACACTGGGAATTACTTTTTGGGCGGCTTGCTGCGGGGTAAGAATTTCACCTTCTACCAGCTGCGGAGTGGGTGTGGGATTTATTTGAATAAGATTTTCAAAAGCACTGTTATATTCACCGGAAGAAGTATCGGTGGTGGCTGTCGGGGAAGCATCCAGCGTTCCGTTATGATTTTCACTGTTCTCAGTAAAGAAAATGGAATAGATACTGATACCGGCTGCAGCAATGGTAACACAAAGCAAAACGGCAATTACAGCCACAAAGCATCCGGTACCGCCTTTTTTGTTTTTTTGTTTTTTTTCATTGCCAAGGTTGGTTGCATAAGAAGTATCCGCGTTGCAGGTATAGGTTATATCCGAATAAGCATTGCCTTGAGCGTTTGTGTTGGTTCCCTGATTATTTTCTTGCGTAGTTCTGTTATTCTCCGAATTATTGAAAGAATTATTTTCGCTCATAAACATTCTCCTTTGCTTTTGAATTTTGTGTCTTTATTATATTTCCTCAATATGATAAATGTATGATAAAGCATTGAAAAAAATAAAAAAGCGAAAGTAAAAAAACTTTCGCTAAAAAACATTGAATATTTACTTAATCTACACTGTAGGGAAGAAGTGCAACCGTGCGTGCGCGTTTAATGGCGGTAGCCAACTCACGCTGATGTTTTGCGCAAGTACCGGTCATTCTTCTGGGCTGAATTTTTCCACGCTCACTTATAAATTTACGAAGTTTTGCAACATCTTTATAATCGATCGTTTCGGTTTTATCAGCACAGAATTGGCAGACTTTTCTTCTGGGCCTGCGATTTCCGCGAAACTTTTTGTTTAAATCCTTTTCGGACATCTTGTTTACCTCCTATAATAATCAATCAAAACGGAATATCCTCATCATCAACGGTTTGCATATTTTCGCTAAAGGGAGGATTGCTTCCGAAACTTGCCGCCCGGGCGGCGTCGTCATTATCGCCGGAATTGGGACGAGCTAAAAACTGCACTTCATCCGCCACAATTTCGGTTACATAACGTTTAGAACCATCGGGGGCGTCATAAGAGCGGGTTTGGATTGAGCCGCAAACAGCTGCCTGACTGCCTTTATGCAGATATTTAGCGCAATTCTCAGCCTGAGCGCGCCATACGACTATCGGAATAAAATCGGCGTCTCTGGTTTGTGAATCACGATTGGCAAAACGGCGCTGTACGGCCAGGGTAAAGGTACAAACGGCAATACCGCTGCCGGTAGCCCGAAGCTCGGGATCTTTAGTAAGATTTCCAATAAGCATAGCTCTGTTCATAGATAAACACCCCAAATTTTTTGATTAAGCTTCCTTTTTAATTACAATGAAGCGTATGATGTCCTCACTGATTTTGAAATTTCTTTCAAGTTCAGCGGGGAAAGCAGGATCGGACGAAAAATTCATCAGCACATAGAAACCTTCGTTCATAAAATTGATTTCATAGGCCAGTTTCCGTATACCCTGCTCTTCAATGCCATCAACAACGCCGCAGTTCTCGGTAACAAGATTTGCAAACTTTTCGATAATTGCTTTAACAGCCTCACCGTCAAGCTTTGGGTTGATGATATAAAGTGCTTCGTATTTATTCATACTCCAATTCACCTCCTTATGGACTATGGGTCCTCTTTGTAAGAGAACAAGGAAATATATCTGCCGTATCATAGTACCATAAAAAGCTTGTTTGCGCAAGTAAATTTTAAAAAAACACTTATTTTATTTCCACAGAGGCGTTAGCGGAGAAAAAGTGGATATACGCCGTTACCGTTTTTCCGGGGTAAAGCTGTTCCAGAGCCGTTTTATACATTAACAGCTGAGATCTGTGGTGCAGGGCCTGTTCCTGTGGACTGCAATGAAGAATATCCGTTTTATAATCTAACAGAATAATATCGTTCCCTTCAAAAAAATAACAGTCGATAATACCTTGTATTAACGCCTCGTCGCCTGTTTTTTCAAAAGGAACAATGAGGCAGAACGAGCGTTCACGATTGATTTCGCGTGACGCTTTGATGCGTTTGCCCAGTGGGCTTTGCAGAAAAAAGTCAAGCTGTCCAAAAGGGAGAACGGCAAATTCTTCCCGGCTGAGCAGACCGGCTGATACCATTCTTTCGGCCTGCTGATACGCGGTTTCAGAGGAAGAGAAACAGACATGTTCCATAAAAAAATGGACAACGGTACCTTTTTGTGCGCCGGTATATTCTTTATCTTCAAAAGCCGGATGTCTGAGCGGAATTTTTATCCGCAATTCTCTTTGACTGGGGGCTTGCTTTGTGCGCTGTGTTACGGCAGCGGCAAAGGGATACTGCCAAGTAAAAGAATGATGGATTTTTTTTGTATAGCTTTCTTTATCAAAGGCGTCGGAAAATGCGGAAGAACTGCTTTGTTCCTTTTCTTCGGACAAACTTTTTTTATAAATTTTGATATCCCAATGGCTTTTTGTAAAAATAAAATCATCTACGGGATGACTGCTTTCCCGAATGAAGTTTCGTAAAGGGGCTCCGTCGCGATGATAAAACAGCAGCGGAAGCAGCAGCTCCGCATAGGAACTGTATACCGACACCGCGGCTTTATGGGGAAGGTAGCACAGCTCGATCAGCTTTTTTTTGTTTGCGCAAACAGAAAAAATCAGCTTGTTTTTTGCCCGGGTGAGGGCCACATAGAGAATCCGCATTTCTTCGGCAGCTTCCTGACGCGCGCATCGTACGGCAATAGCTTGCTTTGTGATGGAGCTTTTTTTGGTGCGAACACCGAAAGCATCTTTTTGGGAAATATCAAAGCCGATTCCCAATTCTTCATGAAAAAGTACGGATGCGCCCCGGGGCTTGGCGGAAAGAGGACGCGCCGTACCGGTGAGAATCACAATGGGAAACTCCAGACCCTTGCTTTTGTGAATGGTCATATAATGAACAGAATTATCGTTTTCATCAATTACGGCGGAATCAACCGGAGAAGAAACTTTGAAGTTTTCATAGTATTTTAAAAATCCGCGCAGGCCGTCGCTGCTTATGGCGGTATATTCCCGCGCGCAGCGGATCATATCGTCAATATGCTCCAGGTTTTGCTGCCCTTGGGGCATATAGGCCACATGATAGATATAGCCTGTTTCATTGTAAATATACTCAATGAATTCCGGCAAGGCCATTGCACGCGAAAGGAATAACCAACGGTCAAGAGCAGCTTCAAAGGCTTGTATTTTTTCTTTTAACGCGTTGTTAGAGCCCAAATAGTCGTGCATCGCTTCATAAAAGCTTCCTTCCGGCATAGCGCTTCGTATCAGCGCCAGTTCCGTCGGAGAGAAATTGCCGATGCAGCTGGCCATTACCGTTAATAAATGAATATCACTGCGGCGCATCAGCAACAGATGCAGCAAGGAAAGAATAACTCCCGTATCGGAGACACCGGGTTCTCTCTGGGCGGTCTGCGCGGTAAAAGGAATGCCGTGGGCTGCGAATACCGGCGCGAGCATTTTTCCCGCATCGCGCGTTCGGCCTAAAACAGCGATATCATGATAGCGTACCTGGCGCTGTTGTCCCGTTTCCGGATCTGTAATCATCGCTTGTGTCAGTTCTTTTATTCGCCGAGCAATCATTTCCGCTTCGTCTTCCGGCTCTCCTTCACACAAGAGCAGTTCGTTTGCCGTCTCTTCCTGATTGTTAACAATCAAGCCGCTTTGCTTTTGCCATCCGTTTTCCTCCGGCGAGGGCGCCAGAGCGGCGTCGTTGTCGTATTCAATATCGGCAATATCTTCAAACATACAATTTTCAAATAGAAAATTGATTCCTTCCAGCAGAGGCGCCAAAGATCGGAAGTTATTTTTCAGATTGATCCGTCGGCCGAGGACGCCGTTTGCATACGTACGCATTTTTTCGATAAACAACTCAGGCCGTGCCAGCTGAAAACCGTAGATACTCTGTTTTACATCTCCCACAAAAAACAGGTTGTTTCCTTTGGCAAGAGCTTCTACAATATAGTTTTGCATGCGGTTTACATCCTGATATTCATCTACAAAGATATAATCAATATTTTTTTTAATATCTTCCCGAATATCTTCCTGTTCCTGAAAAAGCTGAACGGTATAGCGCAGAAGCCCGTTGAAAGTTGTGCCGCCTTGGGCAAGCATCAGCTGCTCAAGACGTTCGGAAAAAGATTCTTCCAAATCCAAAAGGACGGAGAGAGCCGGCAGGGCGCTTGAAAAATCGGTGTAATTTAAATCTTTGAGCATGGCTTGCGCGTTCGTGCGGATCTTTTTAATAACGCCGGTACACCGTTCAAAATCCTCGTGCCAGAGAGAGTCGGATTTTTTTAAAATAGGAGCCCGTGCTTTTAGGGCGGTGTACATCGCCTCCGCCGTAGTTTCCGCCGCGGCGCTCTCAAAAATAGCTGCAAATTTATCCAAATAGAGCTGGGCGGAGAAATCCGCACCGGAAACAGCGTATTCTAATGACAGTTTCTTCATGTAATCAAGTCCTAACGACAGCAGTTTGCGCGCCTGCCTGAGCAGATACATTTCCCAAGGGTTTTCCTCTTTTTTTTCATAAAGAGAAAGCACCTGTTTCCGATAGGCGGCTTTATCGGGCAGACTTTCCATAAAGGTATGAAGAGAAAGTAAAACCGTTACCAGGCCGGAATCGGTTTTACCGGAAGTAAATTGCTCCAAAGCGGCACCGTATTCAGGCCATTGTCCGTCTTCATAACGTTTGCTGGCTTCTTCTAAAATCTGTTCGGTTGCGGCTGAAACCATTAACGCATACTGCGTTTCATCCAGAAGCCTGAAATCCGGCGGAAGCTTGGTAGTGAAATAGTAACGGCGCAGCAGCTGTGTGCAAAAGGCGTGAATGGTGGAGATATTCGCACGGTCGATCAGCTGGCGCTGACGAATGAAAATTTCATTCTGGGGCTGCTGTGAAAGCGCGTCGTCAAGCTTTGCCGCCAGTTTTTGGCGCATGGAGGCGGCCGCGGCGTTGGTAAAGGTGACAATCAGCATTCTGTCAACGGAGGACTCGCCTGAAGCAATCAAAGAAAAAATGCGTTCCACCATAACGGCGGTTTTTCCGCTTCCGGCCGCAGCGGAGATCAACAGATTCGTTCCGCGGGCGTTAATGGCTTGTTTTTGTGAGTCTGTCCAGCTTGGCATTATGACTCCTCCTTTGAGTCCAAAATACATTCATGACCGCACAGTGCTCCGTAAGGACAGTAGCGGCAGGCGTCATCCAACGGGGAAGCTTGTATCTTCCCCGAAAGAATTCCTGAGGCTAAGCGCTGGGCAGTATCAGCGGCGGTTTGAAGCAGGGAAGAGAACTGTTCGCCCGTTACGCTCTTTTTGTCATCTTTTGCAAATTTATCCAATGTAGGACCGGAAAGCAGAGAGGCGTTTTCATTGGTTTCTTCCTGCAACTGCATAAAATATGCGCCGGCGGGAACAGCGTTGGGGCCGAAGCGTGCCAGCAGAGCGTTCATGTATATCATCAGCTGAATATCCTCACCGGATTCTAAAGCCGCTTCACGGTAGGGATGATTTCCGGATTTATAGTCAATAATCCTTAAATAAACATTCCCGTTTTCTTCCAGCTTGTCCGCTCGGTCAATTTTGCCTTTCAGCGTCAGAATGCCAAAATCGGTGGACAGCGTCAGAGGAGCATTTTTTCCGTAACCGAAAGAAATTTCTTCCCCCAAAGGAATGAAATTGCCTAGTTGATTTTTTACCGCCCATGCGCTTTGGCAGATCAATGTTTTGAGATTTTGATTCAGTACACGCTGGCGGCTGGTAGAAATCATGGCGCCGAAGTGAACGCTTGGAATATGCTTTTCAAAAAAATTACCGGCCGCGGCGTAACATTCTTCCCGGGTAAGCTGTTTTTCGGCATGAATCAAAGCGCGGGTAAAATCTTCAAGCGTGCTGTGAAATACGTTGCCGATATCCGCGGCGGTAACAGCATAACTTTCCTGCTGCTGGGGGTTCAGACCATAGCGGATAAAATGGGCATACGGACATTTAGCATAAGCTTCCAGCCGCGAGATGCTGACTGCTTTTTGGGGAGAAAAGATTTTCGCGGCAAGCAGAGGGGAAATTTGTGTTTGTTTTTCTTTCATCTCATAGACAAGCACATCAAATTTTTGTTTTATGGTTTCATTATTGCGGGCAAGATAGTCAAAAACGGCTCGGGCTTTTTGTGAGCGTACCTTGTCCAGCGCCATGGCCAGCATTGTTTGCGCGGGAGTCAGCGGTTCGGAAAGTGTGTTTTCTACAGAATCCTGATCTTTTACGGTTTCCGTAAGACCGGGAAACAGAAATTTAAAGCGCTTGAAAAGATAGGAAGGCCGAAGCGGCGCGCCGGAGAAAGAAAACAGCGGACAGGATACGGTAAGAGAATCATAAGGGCAGGAAAAAGCGGCGTAGATGTCATAGCGTATACGCGCGTCCTCGGTTGTAGCGCTGTGGGCCAGTTCCATGCCGTTTTCCAACAGAATATTACTTTCCTCCGGAGTAACGAGACGATCATCAATATACACAGCCGGAATGACGCCGTCATTTGTTCCCAGTATAAAGGCATGGCGGTGTGTCTGTTCCTTTGCGGCTTTTAAATCACCAAAGGTTACGCAGTCCAGCACACTGGGAATCGTAGCGGCAGGAGATGCCAAAAAGCCTTCAAAAAGCGTATCGGTAAATTCTTCAAGGGAAAGGGGTTGATTTTCTAACAGACCCGAGATATCCTCCAGAAGTTTTACGGCAATGTTCCAAAGCTGGGCGGTAATATCCGCCAGACTGAAAAAGCCCAACGATTCATACTCTTCCACCAGTTCTGTTATCCGCGGATAGACTTCCTGCTGCTGCATAAAAGTGTAGCAGCAGGCGGCTTTGTCACGCGCCGAGGCGGCTTTTTTTAAGTTAAGCCCAAACTCTTTCAGCGGAAGAATTAGTTTTTCCCTTAAAAGATCAAAATCCGCTTGGCGCATTTCGTCACCGCGCAGATAGAAAAGACCGTTTTCCAGTTCGTAGTTTTTTATTCCCATATCGTTAATAAAGGAGGCCAGCCTATCGCTTTCATCGCGATCAAGAGGCGTAAGACCGGAACGAACATAGTCCAGCACATATTCGGGTGAAAATCCGCTTTGGCAGCATTTTAGGGCGGAAAACAGATACATGGCTACCGGATGAGATGCGATATCATGTTTGATATCGGTGTATACGGGAATCTCATATCGGGTAAAAACACTTTGCACGATAGGAGAATATTTTTCCATGTCATTGCAGAGAACGCAAAAATCTTTGTATCTTGCGCCGGAACGCACTTTTAGGGCAATATTTTTGGCAGTGTCGGTCACTTCATCAAGAGCTGTACGGTAAAAATTGAGATGAATGTTTTGGCAGGTATCGGAATACTTGGGTGCCGGCGAAGCATAAAACGCATCCTGAATAAAATGAATTTCCGGTGACTTTATGGCCCCAGCCGATGCCGTCTGCGTGATCTTATAGGCAATATTGTTTTCTTTGGCAAGGGCAAGCAGCTTTTTTAAGGTTTGGGTATGAATTTCATAAGCGCTTTTATCCGCCGCGTCCGGAGCACTGCTCAGGGCGACGGTTACACTGCAATGCTGCATAAGCTCTGCGATAAAACTGTAAAGACGGGAGGTAAAAACATCAAATCCGTCAATAAAGATCTCACAGTTTTTAAAAGGCTGATATTGGGAAATCATTCCTTGTGCCTTTTTCAGACGATCGGCGTTGTCGGTGTAGCCGGAATCTAAAATTTCAGTATATTTTTTATAAATTAAGGCCGTGTCATTAAGTTTGTATTTTAAAACGGAAGGATCCAGTTTCTCGGCCGTAGCTTCAAGATCCGTATAAGAGTATCCGCAGTTTTCCAGCGTGGAGATCATATTTAAACATCGCTGACAGAACCCTTTGCGTCGGGACGCGTTTTTAAAAATCGTAAGCTGCGGTTCTGCCTGAAGAATACAGGAGCGCATGACCATGGCTTTTCCGCAGTCATCCAAAAATATTTTACGGCCGTCTCCGCAATACTGAATAATGTTTGACGCAAGACGGTTAAAGGAGCAAATTTCCGCGTCGATAAAGCCGTTAATATGCAGCTGCGCGCAAAGACGCTGTTCAAAATTATAGGTGACATGATCCGGCACGATCAAAACGGATTTTGCGTTATTTGCAATTCGTTTGCCGATGCGGTCAATCAGCATTTGTGTCTTTCCCGAGGCAATACGGCCGGTGATAATGGTAAGCACGAAGATTCTCTCTTTCATTGGGCATCAACCCTGAATTTTATTGTATCATATCACAAAAAGCAAAAAAATTCAATGATATTCGTGCTTTTGGGTAATAATTAAAAAGAAGAATTTCTGAGATATGTTGCGTTATTCGGTTTATAGTTTTTACGGAAGTATTTGTTTTTGATTATTTGACATAATGCCGGATTTCGTATACAATGCAATATTGGAAAATTTATCGATAAAGCGAGGAAAAAACGTGGCACAGGATATTGCGCAGGAGGTAAGGCGCAGGCGTACCTTTGCGATTATTTCACATCCCGACGCGGGAAAAACCACTCTTACCGAAAAATTACTGCTCTATGGCGGAGCCATTCATGCGGCCGGATCGGTAAAAGCCAGAAAAGCCGAAAGACACGCCGTCAGTGACTGGATGGAAATTGAAAAACAGCGTGGTATTTCCGTTACCAGCAGTGTTATGCTGTTTGATTATAACGGCTATCGCATTAACATTCTGGATACTCCCGGACATCAGGACTTTTCGGAGGATACGTATCGTACTCTTGTGGCGGCTGACAGCGCGGTGATGCTGATTGATGCCGCAAAAGGTGTAGAACAGCAGACGATTAAGCTGTTTCAGGTTTGCCGCAAGAGAAATATTCCCATTTTTACTTTTGTAAATAAGCTGGACAGAGCCGGAAAAAATCCTTTTGATCTGATGGATGAGATTGAAAACGTGCTGGGAATCCGGGCTTGCCCGATGAACTGGCCCATCGGTACCGATGGGGATTTTAAAGGGGTTTACCATCGTGAAAACGGCACGATAGAACTGTTTAGCGGAGGAAATCACGGCCAAAATAAAGCGGATTCTCAAACCGGGCGTGCGGATGACCCTGCTTTTTTAGAGCTTCTGGGGGAATATTATCAAAAAAAACTGATTGACGATATTGAGCTTTTGGATGTAGCCGGGGATGAATTTGATTTGGAAAAAGTCCTTTCCGGACAGCTGACCCCGATGTTCTTCGGCAGCGCGATGAACAATTTCGGAGTGCAGCCGTTCTTGGAAAAATTTTTGACCATTACCACCCCGCCTTCCGCTCGGGAAGCTGATATCGGCTTGATCCAGCCGGAAGATAAAGAATTTACAGGATTTATTTTTAAAATACAAGCAAATATGAATCCTGCCCACCGGGATAGAATCGCTTTTATGCGTATTTGTTCAGGACGGTTTGAGAAAGGTATGACCGTAAAGCTGGCGCGTACCGGAAAGGATTTGAAGCTGGCACAGCCGCAGCAATTTATGGCGCAGGAGCGCGAGAGTGTGGAGGAAGCCTTTGCAGGGGACATCATCGGCTTGTTCGATCCCGGGGTGTTCGCTTTGGGCGATACGGTGTATACCGGGCGCAGAGTGGTTTTCGCCGGTATCCCTGTTTTTGCGCCGGAGCATTTTGCCCGGATTAAGCCGGTGGATACGATGAAACGTAAACAGTTTTTAAAGGGAATCACCCAATTGGCGCAGGAGGGTGCCATTCAGGTATTTAAAGACGATGCCTATGCGGCTGAGGAGATTATTGTGGGCGTAGTGGGAGTGCTCCAGTTTGAAGTTCTGGAGCATCGTTTGCGTACGGAATATAACGTGGAGATTTCTTCCCAGCAGCTTAATTTCCGGTTTATCCGCTGGCTGCCCGAGGGAACGGAGACGGACCGGCTGAAACTTTCCAGTTCTACTAAAATCGCAAAAGATTTAAAAGACAGGCCGGTCGTTTTGTTTGAAAATGACTGGTCGATGCGGTGGGCGGAGGAGAATAACAAAGGTTTGGTGCTTTCGGATATTTCTGAGCGATAATCATTTGACATTATTTTCAAGTTATAATAGAATTACTATAGCAAAATATTTAAACTACGTGCCTGTGTACGTTTAAAAATAGGGAGGATGTAAGAATGAACAAAAAAACCATAAAAGACATTTCCGTGAGCGGAAAAAAAGTTTTAGTAAGGGTAGATTTTAACGTACCTCTTGACGAAAACAAGAACATTACGGATGAAACGAGAATCAATGCCGCGCTGCCTACCATCAAGTATCTGCTTGAAAACGGCGCAGCAGTTATTCTTTGCTCGCATTTGGGAAGACCCAAGGGGGAATTTAATATGAAATATTCCCTTGCACCCGTAGCCGACAGGCTGAAACAGCTTTTCCCCGGCAAGGTAACCTTTGCTGAGGATGTAATCGGCCCCAGCGCGCAGGCGGCGGTAGCGGCTGTTAAAAGCGGCGAAATCGTATTGCTGGAGAACCTTCGCTTTCATGCTGAGGAGGAGAAGAATGATCCGGAATTTGCTAAAAAACTTGCTTCTTATGCGGATATTTATGTAAACGACGCATTTGGAACCGCGCACAGAGCCCATGCGTCTACGGCTGGTGTAGCGGATTATCTGCCCGCGGTTGCCGGCTTTTTGATCGGAAAAGAACTGGATATTATGGGCAAGGCACTGGAAAACCCTGAAAGACCGTTTGTGGCTATCTTGGGAGGCAAAAAGGTTTCGGATAAAATCGGCGTTATTAACAATCTGCTGGAAAAGGTAGATACCTTGATTATCGGCGGTGCTATGGCGTTTACCTTCTATAAAGCGATGGGATTGGAAATTGGCAAGAGTCTTTTGGAAGAAGAAAAGGTAGAACTTGCCAAAAGCCTGATGGAAAAGGCTCAAGCAAAAGGGGTAAAATTACTGCTTCCTGTTGATACAATTGTTGCGGATAAATTCGGCGAGGATGCCAATATCAAAAATGTTCCCAGAGAGCAGATTCCGGCTGATTGGGAAGGCCTTGATATCGGTGAAAAATCCAGAGAGCTGTTTGCTCAAGCAATTCAGGATGCCAAAACCGTTATTTGGAACGGTCCTATGGGTGTGTTTGAAATTGAAAAGTTTGCCGGCGGAACGAAGGCGGTTGCCGCGGCGATGGCTCAGTGCAAAGGAACGACGATTATCGGCGGCGGCGATTCTGCGGCTGCGGTTGAACAGTTGGGATACGCAGATAAAATGTCCCATATCTCTACCGGCGGCGGCGCATCTCTGGAATTCCTTGAAGGACTTGAATTGCCGGGTGTTGCTGCACTGAATGATAAATAAGGAGGACAAAAAAATGCGTAAACCGATTATAGCAGGAAACTGGAAAATGAATAACACGCCCTCACAGGCGGTGGAATTGATTGAAGCCATAAAACCTTTGGTGAAGGATGCAAAATGTGACGTTGTCGTTTGTCCCACTTTTGTTTGCTTGGATGCTGCTTCCAAAGCATTGGCCGGCAGCAATATCGATTTGGGCGCGCAGAATGTGCATTTTGAAGAAAAAGGCGCGTTTACCGGTGAAATTTCAACGGGTATGCTTAAAGAACTTCAGGTGAAATATGTAGTTATCGGCCATAGTGAACGCAGACAGTATTTTGGTGAAACCGATGAAGTAGTAGCCAAGCGTTCTTTGGCAGCCATTTCGGCAGGAATCACACCGATTATTTGCGTGGGCGAAACCCTGCAGCAGAGGGAAAACGGAACGACATTTGAGGTTGTAAAAAAGCAGACGGAGGCAGCGCTTGATTTAATGAGCGCCGCACAGGTATCGGCAAGCGTGATTGCGTACGAGCCGGTTTGGGCTATCGGTACCGGGCTTACTGCAACCAAAGAACAGGCGGAAGAAGTGATTGCCTTTATTCGCAAGGTAGTTGCTCAAAAATTTGATCAGCAAACGGCGGATGCTCTGCGCATCCAATATGGCGGTTCTATGAATGCGAAAAACGCCGCGGAACTGATGGCTATGCCGAATATCGACGGAGGTTTGATTGGCGGCGCGTCGTTGAAGGCTCCGGATTTTGCCGCTATTGTTGAAGCTGCTTCTAAGGAAGCGTAAAAATTTTATCGGCAGAAACTTCTGCCGATTTTTTTTAGAGGGGAAAAAATGAAAAAAACATATGGAATGATTATTATGGATGGTTTCGGCATAAACCCTGATAAAAAGGGAAATGCCATTGCAGCTGCCGGAACGCCGAATCTTGATCGCCTGTGCAAGGAATACAGCTGGACGCAGATCGGCGCAAGCGGAATGGATGTGGGTCTTCCTGACGGACAGATGGGAAACAGTGAGGTAGGACACACTAATATCGGTGCAGGCAGAATTGTGTATCAGGAGCTTACGCGAATTACCAAGGCCATTGCTGACGGTGACTTTTTTGAAAATAAAGCGTTTTGCGATGCTATGGAACACTGCCTTGCAACACAAGGAAATTTGCATCTTTTAGGTTTGTTATCTGATGGAGGCGTACACAGTCATATCGAGCACATGTATGCGTTGGTAGAGATGGCAAAAAGAAAAGGTGTAAAAAACGTATTCATTCACTGTCTTTTGGATGGGCGTGATGTGCCGCCGGCTTCGGCTGCTGATTTTATTGATGCTGCGTCGAAACGAATTGAGCAGATCGGCGTAGGCCGCATTGCGACGGTTATGGGGCGTTTTTACGGTATGGACAGAGATAATCGATGGGATCGTGTGGAAAAAGCGTATAATGCGCTTGTCCTGGGCGAGGGAGCTATGTGTACCGATCCGGCAGCAGCCGTTAGGGCATCTTATACACAAATTGACGCCGATGGGAAACATCTTACGGATGAATTTGTTTTGCCTACCGTGGTACAGGACACAGAGAGAATACAGAACGGCGATAGTGTCATTTTCTTTAATTTCCGGCCCGATCGGGCACGGGAAATCACCCGTACTTTTGTGGATGATGCGTTTACAGGGTTCACGCGCAAAGGCGGCAAAAAAGATGTATTCTATGTTTGCATGACGCAGTATGATGCCTCTATGCCCAATGTGGAAGTCGCTTTTAAACCGCAAACGCTGGAAAATACTCTGGGTGAGTTCTTGGCTAAAAACGGGAAAACACAGCTCAGAATTGCCGAAACCGAAAAATATGCGCATGTAACATTCTTCTTTAACGGCGGCCGTGAGGTAATGTTTGAAGGCGAAGACAGAATCTTGGTGAATTCTCCCAAGGTTTCTACTTACGATTTAAAGCCGGAAATGAGTGCTTATGAGGTTTGCGATAAAGCCGTTGAGGCAATTCAAAGCGGAAAGTATGATGTGATTATTCTTAACTTTGCTAATTGCGATATGGTAGGACATACCGGTGTGTTTGAAGCTGCCGTAAAGGCGGTAAAAACGGTAGACGAGTGTGTAGGCAGAGTGATAGACGCCATTCTTGCTACCGGCGGTAAGGCGATTATTACTGCCGATCACGGAAACGCGGATCAAATGATCGATGCCGACGGTGTACAGCCGTTTACGGCGCATACAACGAATCCCGTACCGTTTATTCTGGTTGATCCGGAAAATAAAAAGGCCGATCTGCGGACGGATGGACGGCTGGCGGATCTTTCCCCGACGCTGTTGAAGCTGATGAATATGGAACAGCCAGCGGAGATGACAGGACACAGCATAGTTTAATTTTCGCCAAAATAACGCCTAGGGAGATTCCCGGCGTTATTTTTATATTTACAGTTGACAAAAATGTATTCATGATATAATATAGTATTGATAACCAGATAGTATGTTTTTTGAAATGTAAATAATATATTCTGTCATAAATCAGGAGGAGGAAAAATATGCTGAAAATACTATGTGACGTATGCGGAGATTTAACGCTTACATATTGTAAAGAACATGATATTACCGTAATGCCGATGGCTTTTACACTTGGCGGTCAGGAACAGGCGTACACGCTTGAAGGATTTAGCGCTAAAAACTTTTATGATGCAATGCGCGGGGGCGCTTCCAGCGGAACAAGCCAATTGAATACGCAGAATTTTATTGAGTTTTTTGATCCGATTCTTGCGCAAGGCAATGACATCATCTTTGTTTGCCTTTCTTCGGGGCTGAGCGGAAGTTATGCGAATTCTGTAGTGGCAGTGGAACAATTAAAGGAAAAATATCCCGAGCGAAAGATTGCGACGGTTGATTCTTTGGGGGCTTCCATGGGTGAAGGCCTTTTAACGGCGGCGATAGCGCATCGGCGTGATGAGGGATTGACTTTTGAGGAACTGGTTGCCTGGGCGGAGGAGAAAAAACATCATGTCATGCATTGGTTTACGGTGGATGATTTAAAATATTTGTACCGGGGCGGGCGTGTATCGAAAACCAGTGCCATTGTCGGCAGCCTGCTTAATATTAAACCGGTTCTGCAGTGTAATGCCGAGGGAAAACTGGTGCCGGTGGAAAAGGTAAAGGGACGGAAAAGATCCCTCAGAGCCTTAGCGGAAAGCTTGGATAAGTACGGCGAAAATATTGACGGGCAGGAAATTTTTATCAGCCATGGAGACTGCGAAGAAGATGCTTTGCTGCTGAAAGAGATGATTGCAGAAAAATATAAAAATTGTAAATTTGTTATGGGCAATATCGGGGCGGTTATCGGTTCTCATTCAGGTCCCGGAACAGTAGCGCTTTTCTTTTTCGGTCAAAAGAGATTCCTTTAAGATATGAGAAAAAGCCGCACAGCACAAATCTTTTGCTGTGCGGCTTTTTTATCTGCTGTAAGCTTGCAAAAAAGATGTGTGTTTGGTATAATAATAGAATGAAAGAGAGTGTGGAAAATGAAAATTGATTTAAAAATTGATTTAAAATCCTTATTGACTTTGGAGCAGACTTACGGAAAAAAGTTGGTTACGGTAGTTTATTATGTGATGGCGATAGTGATTGCCGTTAATGTTGTGGTAACCTTTATCGGGGGAATCGTAGATGTAGCAAGCGCGAATATCTTTACCGGGTTAGGAAAGATTTTGTTTTGTTTGCCTTTGGGCGCGGTATATTTGTTATTGCTGCGGTTAGGGTGTGAACTTGTCAATGCTATTTTTGAGCATTGCGGGAAGGAATAAGAGAAAACAGAAGAAATGAGAGTGTAGGCAAAGTCAAAACTCTCTCGGTCGGGAATGCAGTCGGCTCGAAAATTGTTGATTTTCGGACTGTGCTGTATCTTTGCCGATACCATCTGTTCTCTTAAAAGCCGCTTGACAAGCGATTTCTTGCTTACAAGGAGCTTTTTCCTACTTGTCCCCGGAAAAGCAAAATGCGGCTGAACGCCGCAAAAAAATCAATTTTCAGGTTTGTCTGCAGGCTGAGGAATAGTTGTAATTTTTTTCTGTTTTTATATGAACCAAGGTCAAAGAATCTTTTTGAATAAGGAGAAAAAATGCTTGACAAAACAGGCTGAATACCGTATTATAATTAAGCTTGTATAAAAGCAATGAAAAATTCGGAGGTATTGCTATGAAATCTTTTGTCGCAAAACCCGCGGATATCGAGCGTAAGTGGTACGTTATCGATGCAGACGGGCAGACACTTGGCAGATTGGCTTCTCAGGTAGCCATGATTCTGCGCGGCAAACACAAGCCTATTTATACGCCTCATGTTGATTGCGGTGATCATGTAATCGTTATCAACGCGGATAAGGTTGTGCTTACCGGAAAAAAACTGGACCAGAAGGTTTATTACAGATATAGCGGATATATCGGCGGCCTTAAGGAAACCAGCGCACGCAACATGCTTGCAAACAAACCTGAAAAAATGGTTTATGAAGCCATTAAGGGAATGATGCCTAAAAACTCCTTAGGGAAACAGATGCTTACGAAACTTCGCGTTTATAAAGGCGCCGAGCACGAGCATGCAGCTCAAAAGCCGGAAGCCTATGCGCTTTAATAGGAGGGAGTTTGTATTATGGCAGCTAAAGTTCAGTTCTGGGGCACCGGCAGACGGAAAAAAGCCGTAGCAAGGGTAAGACTTGTTGCCGGCAAGGGTGCAATTACTATAAACAAACGGGATATTGATGAGTATTTTGGTCTTGAAACCTTAAAGACAATCGTTCGTCAGCCATTGGAAGCAACGGATAATTTGGGAAAATTTGATGTTCTTGTTAATGTAAAAGGCGGCGGTTTTACCGGTCAGGCAGGCGCTGTTCGTCACGGCATTGCCCGCGCGCTTGTAAAAGCGGATGAGAATACAAAACCTGTACTGAAAAAGGCCGGGTTCTTGACCCGTGATCCGAGAATGAAAGAGCGTAAGAAGTACGGCCTCAAGGCTGCTCGTCGCGCTCCTCAGTTCAGCAAGAGATAATCTTGTTTACTTATTAGGAAATACTGAAAAGCCATGGAAGTTTTCTTCCATGGCTCAGTCTGTCGAAAAAGTCCAGTATAAGCTGGGCTTTTTTGCATAAATAAGGTAT
>CAJKLB010000026.1 GCA_905200615.1 uncultured Selenomonadales bacterium
ATATTAAATGTCAATAAGAGCTTGTATAATAAATAAAAAACAGGAGGCAAATATGGTTATTAACGAAACTCTTACTACTCCCGTTTCGGGCGAATATGATGCAATAGTCGTTGGTGCAGGTCCCGCAGGATGCGGCGCAGCAATCGCTATGGGAAGATCGGGAATGAAAACACTTCTAATCGAAAAATTCAACTGTCTTGGCGGCGCATGGACAATCGGATTTATGAATCCGTTATTTGATTTTCATAATAAATCGGGAATCGTTCGAGAGCTTGTAGCTGAATTAAAGGCAAATGGGCAATTCGGTGGCTTTTGGGACAAAAGTTTCAATTATGAATATATGAAATCGATTCTTGAAAAAAAGATGGCGGAAGCAAACGTAACAGTTCTTTACAATACTACGTTTTCCCGAACGCTGGTTGATGGTAAAAGGGTTTATGGGATCATTGCGGAAAATATTGAAGGCAGATTTGCCGTTCTTGCAAAAACCGTGGTGGACTGCACTGGAGACGGGAACGTTGCGGCAAGCGCGGGCTGTGCCTTCGAGCTGGGTGTTAACGGTGATTTCAAGGAATGTCAGGCGATGACGCTGATGTTCCTTGTTGGAAATATTCCCGAAAAGTATCGGGACAGACTTATGCTCTACGAAAAGCTGAATAACGCTTATGAAAAGGCAGGAAAACAAATTCCTTTTAAGGTTCCGTATGTAATCCCCGTTCCAAACTCGCACTTTGGGGTCGTACAGTTTACCCATATGTACGAGTATGATCCGCTTAACGCAAGGGCATTAACTGAGGCAACAATCGAGGGAAGGCAGCAACTGATAAACGCTTTTGAATATCTCACAAAATATGATGAGGAGTTTGGAAATCTGGAATTGATCACCTCATCAAGCGTACTTGGTGTAAGGGAATCAAGGCGTATTATCGGTGAATACTATATAACCGAGGACGATATTCTTAACGGTACAAAATTCGATGATGCCGTAGCATACGTTACATTTGGTGCCGATTTTCACACCAAATCAAACAAAGGACAACGGTGCTTCAGTGTGCAACCATATCATATCCCAATGCGTGCCTTAATACCGAAAGGCTTCAAGGGGATTGTCGTTGCAGGACGGTGCATTTCGGGATCACGAGAGGCGATGGCTTCCTATCGTGTAACGGGGAACTGTGCGCAAATGGGCGAGAACGCAGGATATTATATTGCAGAAGCAATCAATAAGAATGTTGATATCCTTGATGTGAATCTTGATCTAAAGCTTACCATTTAAAAATCGGCAATATACGAACCCGTACAAATACTCTCACTGTTGCGGCAATTCAAAGTTCGTCAAGTTAAGTGAACAATGAGTATTCATTACATTCGCTTACAGACACAAACATTAGCAATTATAAAAACGGAAAAAAGGCAGATTTTGCAAAATTAATCGAAAAATGTGCCTCTAAAGTTGATGTGTTTGGGTCAATCCCGAATTTTGTGTAAACTCTGTTGGTGGGATCAAAGAAAAGCAAAGATATTTTAGGGCGGCATCGGCTTTGTGCGTTGCCGCCTTGTTAACAGTTTAACGAACGGACGTCAAGGGCGGTAAAGCCGTTTATCTTGACCCTTGATTTCCGGCGTCGGAGGTGTTGATCCGGTATCCGGCCGCAAAGTATGTTGAAAACTGAACGTGAATAAAGCTCCGATCCTGTCGTCTATTGATCTACTTTTTTATAATATCCGTCATTGCCAGCTGCAACATTTTTAGCAGACTTTCATCGGTAGAAAACACCGATTCTGCCTTGAAACCTTTCGAGTTGACGGTTAAAGCTCTCGATAGCGTTGGTAGTACAGATCCGTCTCTGCACATCCTAAGGATATTTGAAGTAGGTGCTTAGATTTGGCCAATTACCCCGCCAAGACTGTGAAATTTTGGGGTATTTCTTATCTCAACGCGCTGTAAAAACATCCAAAGCGTCAAGTACTGCCTGTTCGGTAGTTGCGGCATAGGCTGCTTTCAGATTTGCCATGAGCGCTTTCATATCCTTGTAGGAAATATACTTGTTTGAATTTCTCGATATAGTCCCGGATTTCTATGTTCGGAAAAACGGCTTCAATTGCCGCTGCAAATCCGGTCAGATTATCTGTACAGGCGATGAGAATATCTTGAACTCCGCGGTTTTTCAGGCTGTTTAACACATTTGTCCAGTATTTTACACTCTCGTTTTCTCTTATCCGCATTCCCGGAATATCTTTCTTTTCATTCAAATCAATGTCTATGGATATGCTCCTTTTTTTATGATTTATTCCTCGTTCTGCGGACGTGGTAGTGAATTGCGTCAGGAAAAACGACTGTGTAAATTGCTTCTAAAGGTTTCTACTGCCTTTCCTTGACGATTGGCAGTTCTGTATCTGGTGATTGTTGTATCAAACCCCTCCAAACTGTAAATATCCTATATATGTGCTTCTATATACGACGTTGTCATGATTTTGCATATATTGACAGGATTTTTTCTTCTATATCCTGATTGATAACGGTTTGATTCTTTTTCGGCACTTGCGGTTCAAATTTGCCTTTTCGGTCATGGGAAACTGATATTTCTACATCGCCGAAGTTGGTGCAAGATGCTTTGAACTGTGAACGCTCCTACTGTTTTCGGTATTTTTGTTTTTACAGTTATATTTGCTGTAACCCGGTTCTTCATCAAGTTCTGTTTTAAAGCTGTTTTCCATAAACTCCGCGATATAGATTTTGGATGATCTCGTGCTTTCCCGAAGTAAGTATATGAACGCTTTTATTATATTTTCTGCTTGCTCGACTGACATCATATTTCTCAGTATATTTTATTATGGATTGCTGATGAGGCTTATATTTTTCCTTATAACAGATGGTATTTATTTTTTGCTATATTAATATTTCTCACTAAGCTATAACCGATGAAGCTGTATGTCATCTTTTTTTCATTGTTCACTATGGATCTATCTCTGTAGTTATATGTTCGTGATTGCGAACGTTTTTTATTGTCTTCTTTGACAAGATATGATATAATCTGTTCATATTTGTGCGGAAGGTGGTTTTATGACGGTAAGTTATAAAAAGCTTTGGATGCTGCTTGCGGAAAGAAAATTAAAAAAGAATGATCTGCGCAAAAAGCTGAGTGCGGGAACGATTCATAAGCTGAGTCATAATCAGCCGGTTTCTTTATCGGTTTTGCTGCAGATTTGTATTTTCCTTCATTGCAATATCGGTGATATTGTGGAATTTGTACCCAAGGGCTGAATATATTTTATTGAATAAACAGTTGCGCACATTTATATGTCTTTATTTTATTATTTTATTAAAAGGAATGTGAAGCAAATGAAAATTCTCTTAGTAACCGACCAGTTTTATGCGGCAAATAACGGCATGACGATTTCTGCCCGGCGGTTCGCGAAAGTGCTGCGAGAACATGGTCATACAGTGCGTGTGCTTAGTTATGGGCAGCAGGAAGATATAGGGGAGGGAGAGGCCTATTTATTAAAAAAACAATATATTCCCGTGTTTGATAAATTGATTTCGTCGCAGGGAATGACTTTTGCCAAAGCGGATGATGAGATTATCACACAAGCCGTGGGATGGGCGGATATTGTGCACTTTTTAGTGCCGTTTGCTCTTTCACATCATGGAATAAAAATCGCGCGGGAGCTGGGAGTGCCGTATACCGCGGCCTTTCATGTGCAGCCGGAAAATATTACGGCCTCCGTTTATATGGCTAATTTAAATCTAGTAAACGATGGAATTTACAAATGGTTTCATCACTATATTTATAAATATTGCAGTCATATTCATTGCCCCAGTAATTTTATTGCCCAGGAACTGCGCAAAGCCGGTTATACCGAAAAACTGCATGTGATTTCTAATGGCATTGACCCGGACTTTCGGTATAGAAAGATTCCCAAGACGGAGGAGTTTTGGGGAAAATTCGTTATTCTTATGGTAGGAAGGCTTTCTAATGAAAAACGGCAGGATGTATTGATACGGGCAATTTCGGAATCCAAATATAAACAGAAGATTAAGCTGGTGCTTGCCGGAAAGGGTCCCCGTAGGGAGACTTTTGAGAAGTTGGCGCAGAAGTGCGGCGTGGATACAAAAATAAAATTTTTCAATAAATCGGACTTAATGGATTTAATTGCAATGAGCGATTTATATGTACATGCGGCGGATATGGAGATCGAGGCAATGTCTTGTATGGAGGCGTTTGCCGGAGGATTGGTACCGGTTATCGCGAACAGTAAAAAATCCGCTACCCCGCAATTCGCATTAGATGACAGAAGTCTTTTTGAGGCAGGAAACAGCGAGGCACTGGCGCGAAAAATCGATTATTGGATCGAGCATGAACAAGAACGAAAAGAAATGGAGCATGCTTATAGCAACCTCGCGAATAAATATAATTTGGATCGGTGTGTGCTTCAGGCAGAGGCGATGTTTGCTGAAGCAATCAGAGAGCGCGGGTGATCGGCCATGGAAGACAGGATTTTAACGCAGGATGATATCGATGAAAATGAGCATGTATTAAAGCTTTGGGAACCACTGCATTTTACCGTGGAAAAAGGATATGATTATCGGCGTTTGTCACCGTTTGCTACCGGCGGTACTGTTTTTGTGCGCGCCGTTGCTACGGTGCTTTTAGCGGTATTTAACCGAACGGTTTACGGTTATAAAATTGTGGGAAGAAAAAATCTGAAATCTCTTGGAAAAAACGGCGCGGTGGCAATATGCAATCACATTCATCCGATGGACTGCACAATGATTGATATGGCGCTCTGGAAAAAGCGTATGTATTATGTTACGTTAGAAAGTAATTTCCGTATTCCGCTGGCACGGCATGCTATTCGTGTTTTAGGGGGAGTGCCCCTTTCCCCAAAACCTCATATTATGGGAGAAATGTTTTCTGAAATGGGGAAGGCTATCGGAGATGGGGCAGTAGTACAAATCTATCCCGAGGGCGTTTTACGGCCGTATTACAGAGGATTACGATCTTTTAAAAACGGCGCGTTTCGTCTTGCGGCGGAACAGCATGCACCGATCGTTCCGATGGTGTTGGTACAGAAAAAGCCGAAGGGACTTTACCGCCTGATAAAAAAGAAGCCGTGCTTACAGCTGCATATTCTGCCGCTTCTGTATCCAAAAGAGGAGCTTAACCGGCATGAAAATACTCAGTGGTTGAAAGAAGAAGCCGTGAAAAAAATGCGCGCGGCGCTGCAGACGCTTGATGAAATATAAAAAAAGAACGCGAGGGGAAGACTTTCGCGTTCTTTTATTATGGGAACCGTGTTTGTATACGGAAATCCCCTATTCTTCATCCTGAAGCGCGTCATAGCCTTCAGAACCGGTACGTACCTTTACAACATTTTCAACATCGTAAACAAAAATCTTACCGTCACCGATGTTTCCGGTGTAAAGCGCTTTTTTTGCGGCGGAGATTACGGCAGATACGGGAACCTTGCTTACAACTACATCAACCTGTACTTTAGGCAGAAGCGAGACATCTACGGCAACACCGCGGTAGTACTTGGTTTTACCTTTTTGAACACCACAGCCGAGAACTTGGGTGACCGTCATGCCGGTTACACCGATCGCGCTTAGGGCTTGTTTCAGAGCATCAAAGCGTTCTTGCTTGCAAACGATTTCAACCTTAGAGAGTTTTCTGTCGGAAACAGATTTCTCGGTTTTAACTTGAACAGGAATTGCTTCATCGATGGAAGCTGTACCGGAGGAAAATTCGGTACCGAAAGTTTCCGCAACGGGAACAAAGTCGGCATAAGCGGAGGCTAAGCCATGTTCGGTAGAATCCAGACCGGAGATTTCTTCCTCGGGAGTAACGCGTAAGCCTACGGTCTTTTTTATGATGAGAAAAGTAAGGATCATGCAAACCGCGGCGTAAGCAAGAACGGCAGCAACACCGGTGAGCTGTACCAAAAACTGATGCCAACCGCCGCCGTAGAACAAACCGTCAACACCGCCGGGAGCGCTGCTGGTAGCAAAGAGACCTACCGCAAGCGTACCGAAAATTCCGTTAGCGAAATGTACGCCTACCGCACCTACAGGATCGTCAATGTGAAGTTTAATATCAAGAAACTCAACAACGACCACAATCAGTATACCGGATATAGCGCCTATAATGGCCGCCCCTAAAGCATCTACATGACTGCAACCGGCGGTAATGGCAACCAAGCCTGCAAGTGAAGCATTCAGACACATGGAAACATCGGGTTTGCCGTTTTTAATCCAAGTAAAGATCATACATACTACCGTCGCAATTGAGGGAGATATGGTTGTAGTAAGGAAGATAGAGGCAAGCTGATCTACACTTGTTGCCGCGGCGCCGTTGAAGCCGTACCATCCGAACCACAGAATGAATACACCCAACGCGCCCAGAGTAATGGAATGACCGGGAATGGCGTTTACTTTGGTTACTTTTCCTTTTTTATCTCTTACGTATTTACCAATACGGGGACCGAGGATTGCCGCGCCGATTAAAGCTGCGGTTCCGCCTACCATATGGATAGCGCAGGAGCCGGCAAAATCGATAAAGCCTATTTGTGCAAGCCAGCCGTTGGGGTTCCATATCCATCCGGCTTCAATGGGATAAACTACGGCGCTGATTACGGCACTGTAAATACAGTAGCTGATGAATTTTGTTCTTTCAGCCATGGCACCGGAAACGATGGTAGCGGCAGTAGCGCAGAAAACAAGGTTAAATACAAAACTTGATGCGTTTGTTTGCGTGAAGCCCGCATAATCGGTAAAGATACCAAGATTGGGAACACCTATAATGCCCATTACATAATCTTCGGCCATCATAATGGTAAAACCTATCAGTACGAAAACCACGGTGCCTATACAGAAGTCCATAAGGTTTTTCATGATGATGTTGCCTGAGTTTTTTGCCCTGGTGAAACCGGCTTCAACCATGGCAAAGCCGCATTGCATAAAGAAAACTAACGCGGCGCCTATGAGGAACCAAATTGCAAAATCCATAAAAACAACCTCCTTTTTCAATAAACAAAGGCGTACACCAAACAAGAAATCTGTCAGATGTACGCCTTTGCACATATGTATGGATTTTAAACAATAAAAAGGCACTTGTAAAGAATCATTCACAAGCGCCTTTGCTATGTTGACGTTATTATAGCATCAACCGTTTTTTGTGTCAAATACTTTTTTATAAAATTAATTCATAAAAGATAAAGATTTTGAAATCCTTTTTACAGCGGTTATATTTTTTTGAGCAAGCAGATATTAAAGGAATAATTTATACACTTTGATTTTTTTAAAACAATGTTCTCTTTTATCGAATATGCATGGTAACGGTAAAGTCAATATGCTTTTCGCTTAAAGAGAATTCAGGGGAGATCTTCGGTCCGCAGGAGTTGGAGCCAAGGCCTGATTGTTTGTAATCGATATGCAAGTAGATGCCGTCGCTTTCTCCGATTTCGTCGGTATGTTTTGCCTGATACAGTTGATGCGCTGAGTATTGGGAGACGTTGATATCCATTCCCTTTGCACAGGTAAAGGCCATATTGCCGATTTCCAGTAATTTTACACCGGTATGATTCCCATGCTCTTGGGGACGCGCGTATTTTACGTACTCCTGTTCTGCGGTACTGGAATAATAGGCAAGCTTTGCGTGATGCATCATATCACAATAACTTTCACCCGGTCCGTACCCGAAATAACCAAAGGCATTGTTTTCTTTGGGAAGTTTGAATTCAAAGCCTAGCCGTGGAAGAAACTCCGCGTTTTCGGCCACGTTTCCGTTTATATGATAGGTTACCGCTCCGTTTGCAAAAATAGAAACCGACATATCATACTGAAAATACGGCCTACGAGAGACACCGGCGACACCGGCTTTTACTTTGATGATACCGTTTTTGATCTCGGCATGGTAAGTTTTATTAAATTCACGGTCTAAATTTTCCCCTTGCCAGATGTTGATAAACATCCAAAAAGGAACCATATTTCTGTCATTATCCGTAGGAGCACGGAAAGCGGTCATTTTTGCGGGAGCCTGAAGCTGCTCTTTCCCGTCAATAATAATACTTTCAAAATGTCCTAGTTGTTTTGAAAACGTATATTGAAAGCGTTCGCCCTTAGCATAGATACGGAAATTGTCTTCGGTGAGTGCGCACAGCGAAGAAGTGATTTCTTGTTTGATCATTTTACATTTTATCGGAGATTCCAGACAAGCGATCTCCTTGCCGTCCTTTAAAAGCGAAACATTTATCGCGGCACCCAGACGGCATTCTTTGGGAAGTGCGCGTTCGGGCGTTATGATGGCGGTTTGTCTTGGCTTAGCTTCTATTTTTACGGTTTTGTCTTCTAAAACTGTGCCGTCGCAGGTAATGACGTAACGGACGTCATAAGCGGACATATCGTTAAAATCAAACCAATTCTGATAATGAATTTTTCCTCCTTTCAGTTCAAAACGGAAAGGGGCGTAAGCGGCACGCGCCTCATAACTGCCTGCCTTAAAACTTCTGTCGGCAAAGGTAAGACCGTCGCAGCAGAAATTTCCGTCATGCGTCAGTTCTCCTTCAAAATCGCCACCGTATTTGGCAACGCCGCTCATCAGCACCGTGTGATCGGTCCACTCCCAGATACAGCCGCCGATCAAGTTCGGGTATTTTAAAAACTTTTCCCAGTATTGCCATACATCCCCCGGACCGTTGCCCATAGCATGAGAGTATTCACAAAGCATAATGGGCTGAGAATAGTTTTTGTCCAGTGCGGTTTGCTCCAGTTCAGCCGGGGAAAGATACATTCTTGAATATACGTCAGCGTGATCGCTCATTTGAAAACGGCTGGCGTCTTCACAGTGAATCAGACGACCGGTATCATGTGCACGCAGCCACTGGATCATCTTTTCGTGATTCGGACCGTGTCCGCTTTCATTACCGGTGGACCACATGATGATACAGCTGTGGTTCTTATCCCGATCAAAGGCACGCTCCATACGCTGTACCATTTCTCCGCGCCATGCCGGATTATGCGACGGCCAATATTCTTGGGGCGTCCATGCGTTACCCCAGTTTTGGATGTTGGGAACACTGCGTATCATACCGTGGGTTTCGATATCGGTTTCCAAAATGACGTAAAAACCCAGTTCGTCGCAGTAGTTTAAAAAGACCGGAGAAGGCGGATAATGAGACGTACGCACCGTGTTGATATTGAGTTCCTTCATCAGAAGCAGATCTTTATACAGTTCTTCCTTTGTCATGCACCAGCCGCTGTGCGGGGTGGAATCGTGGTGATTGACACCGCGGAGTTTTATGGGAGAGCCGTTGATCAGCAGTTCGGATTTTTCCGATACTGTGATCTCCCGAAACCCAATTTTTTGTATAATTTCCTCGCCCGCGCAGGTGAATAGCAGGGTATACAGATGAGGCTGTTCGGCATTCCACTTTTTTGGATTTTTTACGGTAAAACTGCCGGTTTTATAAATGGTTTTCTGCTGTAAAAGCGTTTCTCCGTCGTAGAGAGAAACCATTGCTTTTTTATCGGTTTTTATAAAAATATCATTGCCGCTTACAGAAAGCGCAATATCGGTTAAATGGCCTTTTGGCCGGGAGAGAAGATAGACATCTCGAAAAATACCGTTAAAGCGGAAAAAGTCTTGATCTTCTAAATAACTTCCGCAGCACCATTTATATACTTTGATTCTCAGCCAATTGTCCCCCGGATGAACAAAATCGGTGATATCGAATTCCGCCTGAAGATGGGATCCCTGTGTAAAGCCTACAAAATCACCGTTTACATAGATTTCCGCGCAGGAAGAGACACCTTCCAGAACAAGATATGTTTGTTTTGAGGTGTCGTTTACGGTTATTTTGCGCTGATAGATTCCCGCAGGATTGAGATCCGGTACATAGGGAGGATCACAAGGATAGGGATAGTTGATATTACTGTAATTGGGGTGTTCGTAGCCGCATAGCTGCCAGCAGGAGGGAACCTTTATGGTATCCCATTTTTCGGGCTCGTTCGCGGCGTCTCCGTTTTCAAAAAAGGCAAAATCCCACTGCCCGTTAAGCAGCGTGTATTCCGCGTCACCCTGGGGAATATAATAACATCTTTGTTTCATCCTGTTCAGGCTTGTTTTTTTAGGATCTTCATAATAACGCTTCATCGTACCCTCCTGAATATAATAAAATTGAACGGTTCTACAAATAAAATAGATAATGAAATTCTGTGTTTACCTTATCAATAGAATTATAACAATGATAAAAGGTCAGGTCAATAGAATTATATTGCACTTATGCACTAAATTGCGCTGTTAAAAGACGGGGCGTTTTTCAATACGCTGATTTCTCAAGCCGAATACAGCAACGCGGTTGAAAAAGCCTAAAGATTCAGAAGAACAGAGATTTCAATGGATGAAAAAACAAAAGAAAAGAGCCGCGCATAAAAATGAGCGGCGTAAAATCATGGTAGTAACGCAAAACATTTTATTGATTTTCGGCTTGTGCGGCCTGCATCATGATAGCGCATTCCATTCGTTTTTTAAACAGTTTGCAGCCGTACTCATAGATGCCTTGAATGCTTCCTTGGGCATGATAGGCATTGGCCGCGCATCCTCCGGAGCAGTAAAGCTTAGCCCAGCAGTCTTTGCAGGCGGGGCGGGCATAGGCGTTGCAAAGTTTAAATTCATCTTGAAGCGATGGATTAGTAACACCGTCCCACACATTTCCCATGCTGTATTTGGGATCCCCTACAAATTGATGGCACGGGAAAAGCTCACCCCAAGGGGTAACGGCCAGATATTCCGTTCCTGAGCCGCAACCGGATATACGTTTATAGATACACGGACCATGAGAAAGATCAATCATATAATGGTAAAAAGTAAAACCGTTTCCGTTCTTACGGCGTTTGAGCATCTCTTTTGCCAGTATTTCATATTGTTCAAATAAAACAGGCAGATCTTCTTCTCTAAGCGCATAGGGATCGTTCGGCGCGCATACCACCGGTTCCATGGAAAGCTCAGTGAAGCCTAAATCGGCCATATGAAAAATATCTTTTGTAAAATCAAGATTGTTTCGTGTAAACGTACCGCGTACATAATAATTTTTATTGCCCCGCGCCGCCACAAATTTTTTGAATTTGGGCACAATAATATCATAGCTTCCACCGCCGTTTATGGTTTTGCGCAGTTTGTCATGGATCTCCCTTCGCCCGTCAAGACTTAATACCACATTATGCATTTCTCTGTTGGCAAAATCGATTACATCGTCATCAATCAGAACACCGTTTGTTGTCAACGTGAATCTAAAGTTTTTGCCGTGTTCTTTTTCAATGCTTCTGGCGTATGCGACAAGCTTTTTCACAACATCCCAGTTCATCAGAGGCTCGCCGCCGAAAAAATCCACTTCCAGATTTGTTCTTTTGCCGGAGGAAGCAATCAAAAAATCGAGAGCCTGCTTACCGACTTCAAAGCTCATAAGAGCCCGGTCACCATGATATTTTCCTTGGCTGGCAAAGCAATATTCGCAGTTTAAATTGCAGGTGTGCGCTACATGCAGACACAGCGCCTTGACCTCGGTATGCCGCTTTTTCAGATCAAACGCTTTATCCGCGTACACATCGGGGGTGAAGAGCTTTTTATCCGCTATCAGTGCCCGGATATCTTCAAGACATTCAAGAACATCCGATTCGGTGATTTCGGGATAACGGCGGGTTATTACTTGGATGATATCGTCTGTTGAACAGCTTTCAAAAAGAGCGATAATATCGTAGGCTACTTCATCTACTACATGAACAGCGCCGCTGAAAACGTCCAGAACGATATTGTATCCGTTTAATTTATATTGATGTATCATAAAAATCTCCAAACAAACATAATGCCGCCTGCTCAAAAGAGTAAGCGGCACAGCTTTACAAGAGCTGATTAATTACTTTTCTTGTTCTCGCAAGGCTGATTGGCAACACCGCACGAAGTCTTGCAGGCTGATTGGCACGAAGTCTGGCATTCACCGCAGCCGCCTTCTACAACACTTTTTGCAAGGTCACGGGTATTAAGCGTTTGTATTCTTTTCATAAAAAATCCCCCTTTGTTGATTTTATAAAAAAATTTTACCATGAAATATGGGTTTTGTCAATCAGTATCGCATATTTTGAAGCTTGTTACACTTTCATGAGCCGCATCGTTCCCCTGAAGAGACCGTCCGAACAGTAGAGCGGTATTTCATATTGCTGATAAAATTTTATTAACTCCAGTACGTCTTTGGAAAGGACCTGCCCCGGAAGCAGCAGGGGAATGCCCGGCGGATATGCCCAAAGATAATCCGCGCTGATTTGTCCGACAGAAGGAATTCCCTGTATCGGAGGAAGGAACGTGTTTTGAAAGATCTCCCGAGGCCAGGGGGGGACAGCAAAGCGGCACGGAGAACAGGCGGCATCGATTTCCTCAAGAGCCGCTTTCAAAGCCAGTAAATATTCTCGTTTTTCACCCAAGCCGGAAAGTGCCGTCACATAACCGGGCGCGGCCATCTCCGGTTCAATGTGATATTTTTGGCGTAAAAGTGAGGCGCATTGCATCCCGCTGAGACCGGCTTGGCCGCATAAAATAATGATTTTACTCGGGTCACGGTTAGGTGCTGTGTAAAGTTTCAAGTTCTTTAACGCTATGGTACCGTAAAATTCTTCTAATATTTTTTTCCAACGGGTAAAGAGCGTTGATCCCTGGTCTTCTATTAAACGAATACAAGAATCAATAGAAGCCATCAGCACATAGGAGGGACTGCTGGTTTGAAAAATTTCCAGTGAGCGAAGCACGGCCTTTTCATCGATACGTGACCCATTGATATGAAGCAGGGCTGTTTGCGTTAGACTGGGCATTGTTTTATGCAAGCTTTCTACCGCGATATCCGCACCCATTGTGATAGGGTTTTTAGGAAAGTATGGATCAAAGCCTAAATGCGCGCCGTGTGCAGCATCAATCATTACAGGAATATTGTAAAAATGAGCAATTTTGCATATTTGCTCAATATCACTGCAAACGCCTTCGTAAGTAGGCGAGGTAAGCACAAGAAGCGCCGCGTCGGGATGTTCCTGTACCGCCTTTTTTATTTGCGCGGGCAAAACAGAAGAAAAAATACCGTTTTCATCCGTTTTAGGATATATATATATCGAATTCAGATCTAAAAGCTCGGCTGCGTGATAAATACTTTTATGACAATTACGCGCCATGATAAGCTTACTGCTTTTGCCGCATACCGCATGTATAGCCGCTAAAATACCGCAGGAGCTTCCGTTTACCAAATAAAAACTGCGCCTGCATTGATACAGTTGAGCTGTATGCAGCATGGATTCCATTAAAATCCCCGTAGGATGGTAGAGATCATCACAGCCGCTGATTTCGGTTATATCAATATCATATCCGTCCAGCATCGAGAATCGTTCATTGCGTTTATGACCGGGCATATGCATGGGAATAAGAGTTTGTTCTTTTAAATACTGCTTTAAATCCATGGAGGTATCCTTTCGGCATTTTTTATTATTATAACATATTTGCCTCAAAAAAAGAACGGATTTTCTATGAGGGGTGTTTGGATAAAATAAATTCAATGTTACAAAGAAGGGATATTCATCAGGGAGCTTGATATTTTAAGCCTTTTTTGAAAATGGATAAGCTTATTTTTATATTCATATAATGCGCTGACAGAAAATTTTAGGAAGCTCAAAAACAGACAAAAAATAACAAAGAATTACAACATACAAAAAATAAATTCAACAATTTTGTGTTTTTTACACTTTTTTGCTAATTTTTTCTTGAAAACTAAAAAATTGTATGATATAATGTCTACAGACAGCAGAAATCCTGTCGTTAATTTATAAAAAATGGAGGAAAAGTAAATGAAAAAGTATAGCAGACAAATAGATTCTTTAGGAAGAGTGGTTCTCCCGGCTGAGTTGCTTAGGGAAATCGGTGTTGAAAAAGGAGGAAACGTTTGCATTATTGAAGAGGGAAACCGAATGATAATAGAAGCTGAAAAACCTGTATGTAAGCTTTGCGGCTCGTCAGAGGGCTTGAATCAGAACCTGCAGATATGCTCGGCATGTATTCGAAAGGTGAAGGAGTTAGAATAAAATTTCCGAACATACGGTTTTTGTTCTGGACGGAAAAGTGAAAGCTAAAAACAATGAATTTATACAGCGAAAATTTTAATTTTTTTGCAGCAATGTAACAGCCGATCAGGTTGTTGCATTGCTGTTTTTATATGGAGAAAACAGTGCGGATACCGCCTTTTTTTTTATACGGTTACGCCTGTGGCTGAAAGGTAAGGAATTCAGTCATTTGATCATGATTGCTGATATTTTGCGTGGGTAGACATTGCATGGAAATATATTCAGGATGAGGCTGAGCGACATTTGGCTACGGGAAAGCCTCTAATATCTTTTGCTGTATGGATTAAGGAAAATACTGAGCAATCTCTGCGTATTGCACGCAAACCATACAGAAAGTATTGATATAGTATTGTCATTTGATAAAGATTAAAGAGGATTGACCATTGCTTTTGCAGAAAGGTGGATTATCGGGGATTAAAAACATGAACCCTATATTTCGGCTTTCAGCCTGTAGGCGGTATATTAGAAAGATATAAAGAATTTGGTCTTGTGTACGCGAAGATACAGAAAAGATTTTATCTACAATAGAAAGATTCCGCTTTTGTGATAAATAAATTTGCTGTTTTTTATTTATAAAAAAAGCAAATAGATCTTCAACACCAGGGGTAAAAGATAAAGTTTTTTAAAAAAACTCCTGCTCTTGGGAGCCTTCAAACAGAGAATCAATAGAAACACCTAAAATTTTTGCGATTACATATAGCTCTTTATCGGAAGCAAGGCGTATCTGTCCTTCCAGTTTGGAATAGCTGGTTGGGTTGATATCAAGACCCATCGCCTGCATACGGCAAATTAGATCTTTTTGTTTTATGCCCCTGCTTTTTCGCAGAGCTTCAATGTTTTTGCCTACAATATTACAGTTGCCGTAGCTCTTTTTGCGTAGTTTCATAGGAAAACTCCACTTTCATTTTATAATTGAATTATAATGTATAAGTACCTTGACAAAATTCCGTATCGGAATTATCATTAAAAATAATTCTAATTCGGAATTATTCTTGCGCTGCTTATTCTGCGCTGGAATTTTGATAAAATTCTGCAAAATTTAAGGAGGCTGAAAATGCGGAATAAAAAACATAGATATGATAAAAATACGGCATCTCATTTTTATTTGGGTTTGGTCCTCGTTCTTGTTATTACATTATTGATTCTCAGTATTACGGCTGCTATTGTTTTTTGGGGCAAAAGGAAATTTTCTTAGATTTTAAGAATCTTTTTCCGCATATTTTTCAGGTAGAAGCAGGACAATAGCCAATGATCCCTCGGTAAGTTTTTAGGATATATTGGAAAGCGTGGAGATTTGCATGAATTTTCTTCAAGAACATAGGAAGCGGCAGGTGTCTGATTTGAATCAATATCAGCAAATGATTTCTTTCTTTTACGGAAAAAGCAACATTTAACGGTTATTTAACTTTATTATGAAGATAGATTTAACGCTATGAAAATATAATAAATACAAAAGAGGTGTAGCGAGAGAATGATTTATCTTCTGGAAGACGATCCTAACATACGTGAACTTGTGCTTTATACCCTAAAAAGTTCCGGATTTGAGGCTGAGGGATTTGCATTGCCCAGTGAATTTTGGAAACAAATGAAAATACAGTATCCGGATTTGATTTTATTAGATATTATGCTGCCTGAAGAGGATGGTATACAGATTTTGAAAAAATTACGCGGTCAAACTCCAACCGGAAAAATACCGGTTATGATGATGACGGCTCGCGGCACGGAATATGATAAGGTGATAGGATTAGAAAACGGTGCCGATGATTATCTGCCGAAGCCTTTTGGCATGATGGAAATGATCGCGCGAGTGAAGGCGTTGCTGCGGCGGAGCGTCAAAGAGGAGACTCCCGATTACAGCTTTGAGAAGTTGAAGGTATATCCCGCCCAGCATTTGGTGGTAAGCGGAGGTGAAACAATTTCTTTAACTTTAAAAGAGTATGATCTATTGTGCTTTTTAATAAAAAATGAGAATATTGTTTTAACAAGGGAACAGATTTTGGATAAGGTGTGGGGGATGGCTTCCTGCAGTGAAAACCGTACCGTAGATGTTCATATCAGAAGTCTGCGAAGCAAGCTTGGCGAGAGCGGAGAGTATATTGAAACAATAAGAGGAGTGGGCTATAAATTCAGTATCCATAAAAAATAAATCATGGAAAAAAGAACAGCTGTGGAGCAAGCAGCTGTTCTTTCTTTTGTGAAAAAATACGGATAGAGGAACTGTTTTCGGTATAAATCTATGGATAAAGAAAAGGTCAAGTTGATGGTTCCCTGTTTTTTTTATTTTGAATGGAATGCGGAATCTTCCTTGTTTATCGGAAAAACGTTCCTCACGGTAAAATAAATTTCGATATCCGTGTAAACGGAGCAGTAATCGGAGGCATCCGGAGATTCCTGATCCGGTTGATACAAAATGTTTACACACCGCATTTTGTAAAAAATATGATCGATAGATTTTTTTTGCTGTACGTGTTGAAATCCGGAACCATTGTGGCAGTATTACTTTTCTTGATCAAATTCAGGATAGACGTGATGAGAGCAGACCTTTTGCGGATGGATATCCGAGGCCAGCGTAAGTCCGCCGGCAGACAGCATTTGCAGAAGTTTTTTATATTCTTCACAGTTTAAATTTGCTGTAACGATAATCGACGTTTGAACGATCGGCAGCTGCAGCATCAAGGCAAGCAGCTGCGCGGATTTTTGCTCGCGTGTTTGTTCCCCCCTGCTTATCATGTTCTCCCCAATAATGTGTGTTGATGTGAATAAAGGGTTTGTTTCAAGGAAAAACAAACCCGCAGGGAATACTTTGGGAATTCCAATCATTGAATCCTTCAAATAAAAACCAGTCACTCTCTTCAAGCTTCAGTCGGCTGCTGTAGAGTATCGGCGTAAAATTATTTATATTTTCAGGGGAAGGATCCAATAGAAGATCTTTGGGAGAGCATAGACGAAAAATGTTTTTTCTTTACTGCGGGATTTCGGTGAGCATTCCTGAAGACCGATGTTTACAGGATAATACTTTTAAAAATTTGGGTTAAAAGATCATCAACGTTGGCCGATCTGTCGGGTAGTTGTCTCATACTGCTCATGACTTGGATTTCCAGAGTTCCATCTCCGTTAATTTTTGTGAATTCAATACGCCGCTTGCGTCAATATCAATCCGTTCGGTCATCGCTAATGCTTCTTCTATTAATTTATCACAATCAAGCAGCGCCTCGGCCTTACAAACCTCTTCCAGCTTGGGACGAGTGGCCGGATGGCGTGGCGTAAATACCGTACAGCAATCTTCAAAAGGAAGAATAGAGGTTTCATAGGTGCCTATGCTTTGCGCAATTTCCATGATCTCCAGTTTGTCCATACCGATCACCGGCCGAAATACCGGTAGTTCTACGGCACTATCGGTTACGTGCAGACTTTCCATCGTTTGGCTGGCTACCTGTCCGATGCTTTCGCCGGTAACCAGTGCGCCACAGCCGCGCAGAACCGCGATTTTCTCGGAAATCTTCATCATAAACCGTCTTGTCAGCAGTGTTAAGAACTGATCGGGACAGCGGTCATAAATCTCCTCCTGAATATGGGTAAAAGGAACAACAAAGACCGAAAGGCGTGAAGTATAGCGGCATAATTCGGCGGCAAGCTCAAAAACTTTTTCTTTTGCGCGTTCCGAGGTGTGGGGAAAACTGTAAAAATGAACGGCATCCAATTGTACACCGCGCTTTGCGATCATATACCCGGCAACGGGACTGTCAATACCCCCGGAAAGCAGCAATGCTGCCCGGCCGTTGGTACCGATGGGAAGTCCTCCTACGGCGGGAACATCTTCAAAATAGACATAGGCTTTGTCGCGGATCTCGACTTCGATCAGATAGTCCGGTTCATGAAGATTTACTTTCATCTTTGGCAGCTTTTCTAAAATACCGCCTCCCACAATGGCTCCGATCTCCGGGGATTCCATGGGAAAGCTTTTATCCGCGCGACGCGCCTTTACTTTAAAAGTACTTTCGGAAATTCCCGCTTCGGTAAGCATTTCCACAGCATTTTTTATGATGCTGTCAAGATCTTTTTCCAGCTCCCGCGCCGGAGAAAGCGCATGAATTCCAAAAATGCGGCTTAGTACTTCCAAGGCTTCCTCCAGTTTTTGCGGCGGAATATTATATACAAAAATACGACTTTGACTGATGGTTATTTTAATATGCTCAAAATTCTTTAAAGCCAGTTTAATATTCCGAATGAGCGTTCGTTCAAAAAAAGGTCTGTTCTGACCCTTTAAATGCAGCTCGCCGACTTTTACGATGATCATGTTGCAATAGTCCATAAAAACTCCTTATTTACGTTTATATTTGCGCAGATATTCCACTTTTTCTTTTATATATGCTGCGGCCTGAACGGCTTCTTCCGGGGTGTTAAAATAGCCAAAGCTCAGACGAACGGCAGATTCCGCTGTACTTTTGCAAATTCCCATCGCTTCCAGCACGTGGCTTATCTTACTGGAACGACTGGTGCAGGCGGAGCCTTTTCCCAGGATTACCGTATCTTCCAGCGCGTTTTGCAGGGAAGATGCTTTTATTCCCAAAAAGGCGATATTTAAAATATTCGGTGCGCTGTTTTCAAGGGAACCGATTATCTGTGTATCAGGCAGCGCGGTGAGCAGGCGGAGATATTGCTGTTTTACTTGCCGTAGCTGCGCAGAAAATTTTTCCGATGAGCCAAGCTGCTCCAGCGCTGCGGCAAAGCCTAAAATCCCGGGCGTATTCAGAGTACCGGAACGCAAATTATTTTGTTGTCCGCCGCCGAAAAGATACGGTCGGAAAGGAATGCCTTTTTTAATATACAGTGCGCCGATGCCCTTAGGTCCGTGCAGCTTGTGCGCGCTGACAGAATACAGATCAACACCAAGAGACTTTAAATCTGTGCATACGTGCATAAAAGCTTGAACGCCGTCAGAATGAAAGAGCGTGTCCGCGTTTTTTTTCTTTACGGCGGCAACGAGCGCGGGTAAATCATTGAGCGTGCCGCATTCATTGTTTACATGCATAATACTTACAAGGCCGGTGTTTTCGTTTACCATATCGGATAAAACATCCGGTAAAACTTTTCCCGTATTGTCAACGGGGCAAAAAAGAACCCGGCAGCCGCGCTCTTCCAGTGCGCGTTTACAGTTCAGTACGGCATGATGTTCTACCGCGGAAACGATAATTTCACTGCCGGCAGGCGCGCAGAAAAGAGCCGTGTTGTCGCTTTCGGTTCCTCCGGAGGTGAAAATTACTTCATCGGGGCGACAGTTGAGCGCTTGCGCAACGGTTTTGCAGGCAGATAGGGCTGCTTTTTCCGCCTCCAGCGCTTTTTTATAAGGAGAAGAAGCGTTAAAAAAGTTTTCGGTCAGTGCGGTTTTTACCGCTTCGCCCACGGCGGAGAAAGCACGGGTAGTAGCACTGTTATCTAAATAAATCATCGGTTTAATTCCTTCTGCAATAACTGCAGCAGATTCAGATTCGGCTCAAAAGCTATAGCGATCTGCTCCCCGCTTTTTTCGGCCAGAAGAATGTATTTTCTGACGTCCTGGTTCAGCGTGCAATTGATCTTTTTTGCCTGTAGCTGTAAAAATCGCTCTTTCGTATACGGCTCTATACGTTTTATTGTGCTTATAGGCAATACGGCAAGTTCTTTGCGCGCTTTCAGATTTTTAATTTTGGCAAAGATAAGCGTATTGTTTTCTACAATATAGTCAAATTCAAGCAGCATATTATCTTTGATAAAAAAGAATATACCGGCCAAAAGAAAGGACACAAGAGAGGGGATGAGATTAGCCGCGCTTCCATATCCCTGCGCTATGATATAAAAGGCTTGAAACAGGGAGAAAAAAGCATAAAAGCTCAAAGAAATAAAAAGAGCTAAAAAGATGTAATATTCCAATTTATCTTTTTCATAGAGCTTTTGGTCCATACGGCGTACCGTTTGCTCCATAGAATCCATATAAATCACCTCTTTTTAATTCTACCATAGAATATTGCATTTTACAAGCAGATAATAAAAGGAGAGGAAAACGGGAAATATATTTTTTACAGAAGAAAAGTTTTATTTGACAGCCGCGCGATCCTGTGGTAATATTATCTCGCCGCACAGCGTCCGGTTTGTAAAATTCCGTTTGGATACCGGCTTTTGGCGAGATTTGTAGAGGAGGTGCTACATGATGTTTGCAGTAATTCAAACAGGCGGTAAACAGTATCGCGTACAGGAAGGCGATGTCATTTATGTTGAAAAGCTTAACGCTGAGGTAGAAGCATCGGTAAAATTTGATGTTTTGATGTGCGGCGAGGGCGACAGCGTAAAGATCGGTACTCCTGTAGTAGAGGGTGCAAGCGTAGAAGGTAAGGTTCTGGCTCAGGATAAGAGCAAAAAGGTAGTTGTGTTTAAATATAAGAGCAAAAAGAACTATCGCAAGACCACAGGCCATCGTCAGCCTTTTACCAAGGTTGAGATCAGCAAGATTTCACAGTAATCATGACAAAAATTAGAATATTCAAAGACAGCGGCGGTACCGTCACGGGCTTTTCGGCCGCGGGGCATGCGTCGAAAGACGGAAAGCAAGGCAGTGATATCTACTGCGCTGCGGTATCCGCCATTACACAGACTGCCTGTATAGGCCTTGAAGAGGTGGCAAAAGCGAAGCTGAACCTGAATATACACAGCGGATATCTTTCGGTGCAGATCAGCCCTGAGGATGCCGCACAAGCGGCTTGCCGCACAATATTGGAAACCATGCTCTTGGGATTGACCTCTTTTGATGAGGCAAATCCCGGACATATACAAATTATTGAGGAGGTGCAGTGAGAATGCTCCGCATGGACATACAATTGTTCGCCCATAAAAAGGGTGTTGGTTCAACTAAGAACGGACGTGACAGTGAATCAAAACGTCTTGGCGTAAAGCGCGCTGACGGTCAGACTGTAGTAGCCGGAAATATTCTGGTACGTCAAAGAGGCACAAAGATACATCCCGGACAGAATGTTGGCAAAGGCAGCGACGACACGCTTTTTGCGTTGGTTGACGGCGTTGTTCGTTTTGAACATAAGGGGAAGGATAAAAAGCAGGTAAGCGTACATCCTGTAGCCTGATAAAAAAGTGTGCAGCCGCAGTTCTTGCGGCTGTTTTTTTATTTATGTTTGTAATAGAGAGTAAGGAATTTGATTTAAAAAAGACCTTTGAAAACGGGCAGTGTTTTCGCTTCTATCCCTATAAAGGCGGTTATTTAGGGGTCGCTTTGAATCGCGTTGTCTACTTGGAAAAACAAGGAGATCTTCTGATGGTTGACGGGGTGGAAAAAGCTGAGTTTGAACGGAATTTCACGCGTTACTTTGACCTTGCAGCCGACTATTCTTTGATTACGGATTCTTTTCCTAAAGAAGAAAACTTGCAGACGGCTATCGTTTACGGCAGAGGAATGCGTATCTTGCGGCAGGATCCGTGGGAAACACTCTGTTCTTTTCTTATTTCGCAAAATAATCATATCGGGCGGATTAAGACAATTATTGAGCGTATCAGCAGGTGCTTCGGTAATCCCGTTTTATATGATGACGTACCATTTTATTCTTTTCCCGATGCAGAACAGTTAAAGGATGTTACGGCTGCGCGGTACAGAACCTTAGGCTGCGGTTACAGGGCAGAATATTTAGAAGAACTTGTTAAAAATATGCTGGCGGGAAAAATCGATCTTGACAGACTGCAAAAATGCGGGTATGATGATGCTAAGGAGATTTTACTTTCTTTAAAAGGGATTGGCTCTAAGGTGGCCGATTGTATTTTGCTTTTCGGTTTAGGCTATTCGGAGGCCTTTCCGGTGGATACCTGGGTAAAAAAGATAATGGAAACACGATATCTGAAAAAATCGGCAACCGCTAAGGAAATACAGCAGTTTGCCCGTGAAATGTTTGGTATCTATGCGGGGTATGCGCAGCAATATTTATTCTATTATGCGCGGGAGCATAAAATAAAAGGAATCGAGGAAGTAACGTGAAAATTTGTTCAAAATGCGGACGTATTTATGATGACAGTCTTATTGCCTGCGACCGGTGCGGCTGGACGGAGAATGATTATTGCCAATGCGGCAGTATGCATGAACCGGGAGCAGTATATTGCAGTATGTGCGGAAAGAAAATTATGCCGCAGGAGACCGCCGGACTTTGCGGCTGCGGCGTAATAAATCCGCCTGGTGCTCTGTTTTGCCGGGGATGCGGGCGAAAACTTGCGGCGACGGAACAAAAAGGGGCAGAAGAAAATTTTTGCAGTTGCGGTATGTTTAATCCGATCAATGCGGTATATTGTAAGAATTGCGGAAAAAAAATAAAAAAAATCACGTGCCCTTCCTGCGGACAAATAATGAATTCGGGCAGTGTTTGTGCCTATTGCGGGCAGCAAGCGTCTCCTTTTGCGCCGATTTCCGAGCTCCCGCCTGTACCGAAAAATCCGGTGGGATGGGTAATTGCCCTTTGGGTAGTCGCGTTTTGCCTGCTCAGCGCGGTGTGCTTTTTCATTTAAATGGAAAACAAAGGTTTTGCCGGCAGCAAAACGGAATTTTTTTAAAAAGAATGTAGCAAAAATTTTGTACATTCTTTTATTTTTTCTGTAAATGGTCAAAAACAATTTTAAAACAAAAAATAAAGCTTGACTTAGAGTGAACTTTAGGTAGTATGATAAAAGAGTATAATTTCTACTACTGTGGATTCTTCAGCAACAGAGAATCCTAGCCATGAGAAGGGAAAATATTTATGCTGATTGAAAATAAGGTTTATGATGAAGAAAGAGCATTGTATCACCTGCAGAATGCGGAGGTAAAAAATTGTGTGTTTGCCGGAGCGGCTGACGGGGAATCTGTTTTAAAGGAATGCCGGAATATTCGGGTTGTTGCGTGCAGGTTTGCCTTGCGGTATCCGCTTTGGCACGCCCGTGAATTTTCGGTGGAAACGTCGCAAATGGAAGAAACCTCACGGGCTCCGCTTTGGTATTGCCGCGGCGGTAAGCTGACAAACACGGAAATTTTAGGAATTAAATGCTTAAGAGAATGCAGAGATATTACAATAAATAACTGCCGGATTCATTCTTCTGAGTTTGGATGGCGGTGCCGTGGTTTACAAAGCAGACATTGTCAGATTGAGTCGGAATACTTCTTATTTGAAAGCAGCAATATTGAAATACAGGATTTGAATCTGTGCGGAAAATATTCTTTTCAGTATACAAAGAATGTTATCATCGAAAACGCGGTACTGGATACTAAGGATGCTTTTTGGCACAGTAAAAATGTAACGGTAAAAAACAGTACGATAAAGGGGGAATATTTGGGGTGGTATTCCGAAGGGCTGACGCTGGAAAACTGCCGGATCATCGGAACACAGCCTTTGTGTTATTGTAAAAAACTGCGGCTTCTTCACTGTACCATGGAACAAACAGACCTTGCGTTTGAATATTCTGAAGTGAAGGCACAGATTAACGGGGAAATCCTTTCGATTAAAAATCCCAAATCAGGGTTTATTCAGGCGGATAGAATCGGAACGATTGTGAAGGAAGATTCCCTTGTAAGATCCCGATGCAAAATTACGCAAAGAAAAAAATAAAATAGGCGTTGAATCAATAAAAGGAGAGCAAAATGCTGCAAAACAGAAGTATATTAAAAAAAATAGGGGCGCTCTTTGCTGCGGCGGTATTTTTATCTTCTGCTGCCTGCAAAGGCCCGGTTGACGTCTTTTCTTTACCGACGGAAATTACAGCGAGGTCTCCCTCGCCCGTGGCGGAGAACCCGCGGAATCTGCATGTAGCAACCTATAATATAAAACATGGCTCGATGGTTGGATATGATTTTTCTTTGATCGGACAAAAAATTGCGGAACTTGATATTGATATCATCGGTTTGCAGGAAGTGGAAAATAAAACAGAGCGTGTCGGATATCAAGATGTACTGCAGGAACTTTCCCAAACTTCCGGATGTCCTTATTATGCTTTTGCCAAAGCCATTGATTTTGAGGAAGGAGAATACGGCCTTGCGGTTTTAAGCCGGTATGAAATTATCCGTTTTGATACGATTTTACTTTATTCCGAAGGAACAGAGCAACGCGTGCTGGGGCATGCGGTAATTTGTGTAGGAGATCAGTTAATAGATTTTTTTGTTACGCATTTGACTTTTGGAAAAAATACGAATATTAGAAAAAAACAGCTGGAAGGGATTGCGCAGGAGCTTGCTCGGACAGAACAATATATTATTACCGGCGACTTTAATACTTCGGATTATCAGGAATTCGAGCCGTTTGACGGCGCGACACCGCTGAACAATTTTGATCAGTATTTTGAAACTTTTTATCCTTATGAACTGGGGCCGGATAATATTATTTTGTCTTGCGCTTGGAAAAGTTTGTCGGTTCAAATGGAGAATTTTGAGTATTCCGATCATTATATGCTGCACGCGGTAGTTGAAAGAGAAGATAACGATGCGTAAAAGTAACTCATATAAAAAACAATAAAACGGAGAAATCAAGGATGAAAACCGAAGCCTATGCGCTTTGGTTCAAAGTGTTCACAAAGTCATACGGTAAAAGAAGTTGCACGAAAGACGTTCCCTCCACCTTTTTAAAGGCGTGAAGTACAAAACCCCTGTTTGCTCGCAGGAAAGAGGGCGAATCCTATCCCCAAAGGACCCGGCATGGGCACGTCTTAGTAGGATGTTTTACGGTGGAGAAATCCTCTCTCCCGATACGATGCATAGAGATTTTGCTTTTTGTACCTGTTTACGAGCAGATTTTTCAATAGGCTGACCGAAGCGCATGCGCTTCGGTTGAGAGTGTCGACAAAGCCAACCTTTCTTGGTTGAGATTGCCGGCGGTTTGAAAATCGTTGATTTTTGGAAGGCATTCTTTCCTCACTGATACTATTCCGGTGTCCTTGCAAAATCACTTGTCAAGCCATTTTTTGCTCATAAAGAACCTGTCTGGGGAAAAACAAAATGCGGCGCTGCCGCCGAAAAAAATCAGATTTCAGGTTTGTCTACAGGCTGGACCGAAGCACATGCGCTTCGGTTTTTTTGTTGTTTTTTGATGGCATGACGAGGAATATATTTATTTGGGTTAAGAATATTTTTGCATAATATTGATAGGTGAACGGTTAAAAGCCGAGAGATTCCCCCACGAGAATGATTTTGATTCGACCTTTGGGACGGCAAAGGCGGGTAATTAAAAGCTGGGCGCAGATAGAATCCATGCAGGTACAATCCGCGCATACGCCAGTTTGCCGGCACGGCGTTGAAAGGGGAAAGCGCTGCGTGTTTATCGGAGCGGCTTCTTGGCGGGCGCGGGCGACAGCTTCCTGCAGAGTATAGGTGATTTTATTAATACCCGCCAGTATCATTACGTTTTTGGGTCCATATGCGAGCGCGGCAACTCGATTGCCGTTTCCGTCGATATTGACCAGTTCCCCTGTTAAACTGATTGCGTTTGCACTCATCAGATAGAAATCAGCGTAAAAAGCCTGTCGGTAAAACGCCTCTTTTTGCTCAAGCGGCACTGCGTCACGATCTAAAATCTGGTAGTTGCCGTTTTTTAGCATAGAAAGTAATCCGGATTCCGCCAGCGATGCGGAACCGCCCCAGGTCACGGAAGACCCCTGGGGAATAAGAGAAAGAGCCTTTTGAGCTGCTTCTTGCGCCGTGGCACAATAACAGGCGTCAAAAAAGCGGGCGTTTAAGTTTTTTACTGCGGTATGGCCTAAAAGTTCATTGCGGGAAGATTGAAAACTCATAAAATTCACTCCTTATACATACATTATACTGCTTTGAGCTTGTTTCATCAAGACTTATGTCTTGTTAAGAAAAACACATGCGATTTTATTTAGGAGAAGAGGGAAAAGAATGGTAATCATAATGTTTTTAGTGGGGTTTGTTTTCTTAATAAAAGGGGGCGATTGGTTTGTAGAAGCTGCGGCCGGAATTGCCAGACGCTTTCGTGTCCCCGAGGTTTTGATCGGCGCTACGATTGTTTCCATAGGAACTACGCTGCCCGAGGTTATGGTGTCCGCTTCTTCTGCCCTTGGCGGCCATGGGGAAATCTCTTATGGCAACGCGATTGGTTCGGTTATCTGCAACACGGCGTTGATTGCTGCGTTAAGTATTGCCGTGAAACCTGTAAAAATAGATGGGCAAACGTTAAAAATACCGGTTGCGTTCTTCTTTTTCGCCGCAGCGGTATATCTTTTAACGGCCTATACTTCCGGTCATTTCGCGCGGCCTGCCGGTTTTGTTTTGCTGAGCGTTTTTTTTGTTTATATGGCTTTTACTATAGCGAAGGCAAAAAAGCAAACAACGCATTCACATCCCTTACCCATGGATAACGAAAAAAAAGGCGCTTATAAGGAAGGATTGCTTTTGATTTTCGGCGCGGTGTTGATTGCTGTGGGGGCAAATTTGCTGATTCACAACGGTATTCTGATTGCGCAAACCATGGGCGTGCCGGAATCTGTCATTGCTCTCACCTTTGTGGCAATCGGAACCTCCTTGCCGGAGTTGGTTACCGCGGTTACTTCTTTAGTCAAAGGACATGGCGCCTTATCATTAGGGAATATTATCGGCGCTAATTTATTCAATTTGGTATTGGTCAGCGGCCTTTCGGCGGTCTTGGCGCCTTTTGATATTCCGCAGAGTATGAGTTTTGCCGGTAAGAATGCTTCTTTGCTTATTGATCTTCCGGTTATGCTGCTGGTTATGGCTGTTTTAACATTGCCCGTATTAAAACGGGGAAAACTGTTCCGTGCGCAAGGAATCATTTTACTGTTGATATATGCAGCGTTTTGTATTCTGCAGTTTAGCGCGGCATAAGATTTTTATAAAAAGGCGGAGTCTCTAGGCGCTATGTTTGGTATGAACAGGTGGTTTCTCAAATCGGCAAAATGCTGACAATGTATTTTTATCCTGCTTTTCGCAAAACAGCTTTCTTTTTTTGGATACGGAAAAATTGTTCTATTTTTGAAAAGTAAATTTTTTCGGCGATTTTCAGAGGCATTTTTCTTAGAACAAATGGCACGGTTATTTCTGTTTTGCAAAAGGATTTTTTTTAAATATTTCGCCTTCCTTGGGGAGAGAAGGCTTTGCGAGTTCCTGTATTTTGCGAAGAATATCACCCCGCGCCAGGAGCATGGCGGGGATCTTTTCACTGAAATATTCATTTTGATCGGTATCAAAGAGCATGGCTTGCACGAAAGTCGGGCGTGTCAGCCATCCGCTTTTATCAAAACCGAGCATTACACAGTCGGAACTGCTGAATGAAAAGAGCGCGGTATAAATCCGTTTTGTCTTAGGAAGAACTTCTACCGGATTTTCCTGCGGATGGAGATTCGGCAGTAAGGAAGCAATGCTGCGGGAAAGGGAAATTTCCTCGCAGAAAATATTAATGGCGCCTCCGGAAAATAGTAGGGGGCGAGGAGAGCTGTTGTAAATCTCAATAGAAACATGTCCGTAAGCGGATTCTTTTATCGATCCTTTCTCTGTATGAATGGGTTCAATAGAAATGGTGTCTTCAAAAATTCGAACGGTACATTCTCCGTTATTCATATACATGGCGTCCAAATCCATTCGGGTCGCTTTTTGATTGCAGGTTCCCTTACGGATGTAGATATCACCTCTTTCAATTTTTCCGTTTTGGCCGCAGTTTTCTTTAATTACATAAGGCGGATTGGTATTGGTATCCAAAATCTTTATATAGGCAACCCAATGGTTCCGATATTCAAATATACCGGCTTCAATATCAACAAACGGCTCTATGGCATGATCCAGATACGCGTCAAGATCGTCTACGGAGGGAAAGGTTCCCGGCATAATACCGAAAACTTCCCGTGATTTATCATCTATACCGAAGATAAGATATTTGTTTCCTCCCGCGGCGTTGGCAAAAGCGGCGATATCTTTAGCAAAATCCGAGCTTTTGAATTTTTTATAAAAATCACGCTTAAAATCTACGGTGGAAGATTCACGGCGGCTTTCAATCAGGGCGATCACTTCTTGCTTATTGGTCATGGGACATCCTCTCCGATTTCTGTGAATGGTCTTAAGAATATTATAGCATACTATGTCAGAAAATCAATCCTGAGAACTTTCTATTCTTCCAATGACATTCCTCAATGTTTACTCTTTTCCAAAAGACAACAGCTACGCATACTCTTTTGCTTAGGGGCAGATCTTTAAAATATCAATTGGTTCGGTCTGTTGCCGCGGAGGCGTTAATATTTTATAACGGATATCTCAAGGAAGTATTGCTTTTTCACTACAGCAATTTTTATATATTATAACATGCACATATTAGCATAAATGTTTTATCTCCTTGCTTTTTATGGGAAAAAATATTATTTTTTGGTTATAGCAAGGTTATTTGTGGCATTCATGCTGAATTTTATGTGATTTTATAGGTTTCTTGAAGTTGAAAAAATTGTTTGTTGACTTTTATAAAAAGCAAGCAAAAAATTTGTTTTATCAAAACTTTTTTATTACAGTATATTAAAAAAGCGTCCCGTTGTGAATGGGACGCTTTTTTGCAAAAGTAGATTATTCGCTTCTCTTGTAAACGCCTAATTTGGTCAGTTCAAGCTGCGGTGTATACAGGGAAGAGTTAATAAACAGCTTAATATAACGGTATTTGCCGCTGATAGGATCGTGGAATACCTTGTATGGGCCGCCTACCGCAACACAGTCATGCGCTCTTTCGGCGAGAAGAGTATAGTTTTCGCCGTCATTAGAACCGTAGATACGGAATCGGATAAAGCGCTGTGTGGGAATAGAGCATTCCATACTGAGATAGCCTACCTCTTGCGGGGAGCCAAGATCTAAAACCAGAGTTTGTGAGGTACAGGGGGCGAAGCCGCGCCAGAAAGTATCAGGATTGCCGTCAATCAGGTTTTGAGCAGGATGCGCGTCGTCTTCTGAACTGGCTTTTACGGCCTCAATTTTAATTTCTTGGCCGAGTTTAGCATCCTGCGGAGCAATAGGCGCGATAAAGGGAGGATATACCTCGGTTTCATAAGCGCCTAAATCATATGTGTTCAGCAGCAGCGTCCAGTCGCGGGCAGAAGGCTTCGCGGGAACAGGATACTCTCCGGTTTCCGTAATTACGTCGGGTAAATCAATGAATTTTCCGTCAATAGGATCAAACCAGCGTGCTTGATATCGAGTGTTCGGCTTTAAGTCGCGCAATACACCGGTTTCGGTATCGGGGGAGAAGAAATAATAGATGATTAGATCTTGGCCGATGTGGGAAATGGAAACATATTTCCGCATTTCAAAGGAGCCGAAACGATGGTCATAGCAGGGGGTGAGTTTGCTCCAGTCTACGTACTCATAGAATTTTTTCAAATGCGTCATTTCGGTAGAGCCGGGTTTATCCATACCGATATACCACGGTTCCGGTGAGTAAGTAAGCCAGCCCTGGTCATCTTTTTGATTCCAACCCATGGCCCAGATGCCGGTAACACCGTAAGTAAAACCAGCCGAACCGCATTGAACCGCTTGCCACGCGCCGATACGGGAAGCATCGTAACCGTTAAAACCACCGCAATAAATATCTTCATACTGGCATTCGGTTTCAATAAACGGCTTTACTTTTTTATTGTCATAATAGCTTTTATAGAATCTTCTTGGCTGAAGACGGTTGAAGCCTCCGTGGCCGGATTGAAGCGTCCACCATTGATGCCAGGATTGCTCGTCCAAGCTCTTTGCTCTGGGATCACTGGACTCCAAAGGATACATATGTGCTCCGTTGGGTCTGTGATAACCGTCCAGCTCACCAACCAGCGCTCCCACAGCTTTCCATATTTCAAAAGTGTTGTAGCGCTCATCAGTAATTTCCTGCGCGGTAATCCAGATGACAGGATAACAGGCATAACGGGCCACACAATACCGTACAAAAGCCAGTAAAGGCTTGGGGTCACTTTGCATTTTTACTATCGTGTTCGTATGTACTCCGAATCCCATGGCTACGGTTATTCCTTGGGAGGCAAGGTATTCCATCATTACGTCCATTGTTTCATTAAAAGCTTGGGGATTGATCAGGGTATAACAATCGGTCCACCAATCGTGACGACGCTTATTGCCGCCGCCGTCAGATTGAGCGGAATCAAAATACGTCTGGTAAACGGTAAAGCCTTTTTTTACTCGATCATCTACTAAATGCTTAAATTGATTACCGCAGGTGCAGCCGGGATAGTTGCACTCATGCAGACGTTCATAATCGGGCATCTGCCAATGGGTATCCGCTAAATAAAAGAAAGGGGTACCGTCCGCGTAGCTCATATATCTTTGACCCGGAACGATGGTAGCATAGCCGTGACGTTCAAGGTCTGTTGCAGGCTCACAAGCAGCGGCTTCGATTATGCCCGAACAGCAAAGACCGGTATTATCGGCATCACTGCAGGTGACAGTATAGTTCCATTTTCCGGGTTTGTTGGGACTGAAACGTACTTTCCATTGATTTTCACCGTTCCAGAAACCCGGAAGGGAAATCAGCGTCCCGTCTTCGTGGGTAAATACCGCATTAATTTCAACGTCCATAAAAGGATTTTTGTAGGTCTTATTGCTGTTTAAAACAATCTCACAGCGCTTGAATACATTGGTTAAGATATTCATTTTAAGACACCTCCAATTTAAAATTCATAAGGATTATATCACAGCCAAATTTTTATTTCAATACCTAAATCAAAAAAATTTTTGCACAAATTTTTTGTAAAGAAACTGGGTGCCGGTACATAAAAACAAGTTTTTTTATAGATTACATAAATAAACTTTATGCAGACAGGAATTTTTGAGCGGAGCATTTAAGAAATATCGTCAAATGTAGGTTTGTCAATGATGTGTTACAGATTGGGGAAAGAAAAAAGAATATCTT
>CAJKLB010000027.1 GCA_905200615.1 uncultured Selenomonadales bacterium
CTTCTATTCGCTACTCTTTTTTTCTTCTGTCACTCATCATTGTAACACATACATTGTCAAAAAAATTTTTTTATGATATAATTTTTCATTAGTTTTAGTATATGAAATGTTATGGATTTTATGAAAGATGAAGGAAAAAAGAAATGAAATATCAGGCCGCTGTTTTTGATCTTGACGGTACTTTATTAGATACGTTGGAAGACTTGTATTTAAGCGTGAACAGAACGCTTATGTATTTTCATTGGCCGCAGAGAACAAAAAAAGAGGTACAGGCTTTTGTGGGAAACGGCGTAGAGGTACTGATACAAAAAGCTGTACCGCAGGCAACCGAGAATCCCTTATTGGAACAGTGTCTGCAATATTTTAAACAGGATTATGCCAAACACAGCCTGGATCATACCGCACCCTATCCGGGCATTGTGCCCATGCTGAAAGCATTAAAGAATAAGGGAATAAAATGCGCAGTGGTTTCTAATAAATTTGATGCAGCCGTAAAACAACTTGTTCGTTATTTCTTTGGAGATGTCATTCTCTCTGCCAGGGGAGAGAGCAAAACAGTCCGGCGTAAACCTGCCCCGGATGCTGTTTTCGCGGTACTCAAAGAACTTCAGGTTCAAAAAGAAAATGCTGTATATATCGGAGATTCGGATGTGGACATTGCTACGGCAAAAAACTGTAAAATGGATTGCGTTTCCGTACTGTGGGGATTTCGGGAAAAGCAATTTTTACAACAATGCGGGGCTGAGGCTTTTGCGGAAACACCGGAGATGCTTTTAAAGCGGCTGGTATCTCTTTGAATCTTTTTCCAATAGAGTTTGTTTTTGCATTTCAAATAAAAAATGAAAGGGAAAGGCAATTTATAAGAGTGTTAATAAAGTCAATACTCTTTTGGTCGGGGATGCCGCTGGCTCGAAAATCTTTGATTTTCGGACTGCACTCTATCCCTCACCAATAGCACCTCCTGTTCCCTTGAAAAACCACGCATTAAGCGGTTTTCGCTTATAAGGAGTTTTTTCAACCACCTTCGGAAAAATAAAATGCGGCTGAACGCCGCAAAAAAAATAAAAATTCAGGTTTGTCTGCAGTCTGTTTCTATTTCTGTTTTTTAAGGGTAAGAAAAAATGTGCTTTGTTATAGAATAAATATTTTATTACAAATTATTTTTTCTGAACTCCGTGGGAGTAGATTTTTCAAATTTTTTAAAACAATAAGAAAAATGGCTGGAACTGTTAAAGCCTGTTTCAACGGCAATATCCGTTATGGTAAGCTGGGGATCAAGTAATAACTTTTTCGCCTGTATAATTCGCAGAGAAACAATATACTCATAGGGAGTCATCCCCGTCCGCTTTTTAAAAATACGGCAAAGCTGTGCAACGCTTACAGGGAAGAGGTCGGCTATTTCAGAGAGTTTTAGTTTTCTTTTATAATTTTGGTTTATGAAATCAATGATTTGCTGTGTTTGGGGATCTTGTTTTTTATTTCCCTGTAAATCACAGATCAGTTTGCTCCATAGCTGTAAAATAAGATTACAGCATGTGAGTTCACCTAAAAATCCGTTGGATATTTTTCTGCTTAAATTCTTAAAAAACTGTGCGGCATAGCCGGGATCCAGTGTATTTATAATTTGCAATTGGCATGGGAATGCAATATCATAGAATGTATCGCAGCATACGCCTTCTAAAAATATCCATCCTAACTCCCATTGTTCACATTTGTCATTATAATATTTTATTTCATCGCCTTTTTTTAGAATACAGATATCATTGGCGGATAAATTGTATTTTCTGCCTGAAAACTCAAGAATTCCGCATCCGGAAAAAGTATAAATGACCATATATTGATCTAATATTCTATGCAGATAAACTTCAGGCGAGAAAACGGCAAAGTTTACGCTGTGTACTGCGAAAGGAAGTTTGCTGAAGTTTTCAGTTTTTGATGCAACATAATGAGATGCTGCTCCTGATTTCCATAAGTTGGCTTTTATAATAGGCATTTTATCAGATATCGTGAAAATCGTTTTTTTAAAATCGAAATTTCAAGATGTCTCCTTTCTCCGATTATAAAAAATACAGAGATACAGAACAAACAAGTTTTAAGAATTTTATATGTTGGTAATCCATATGGGACTTGTCCAGGCATAACGGCCGTCTATCAGTTCAACTCTCAGATAGTAGAAATCAACAGCATTGGCTTTTTCATATTCTATGATATGTTGTTTATAAAAATTAGGATTGTTGGGAATACCGTCAAAGTGCATATAATCTTCGCAATTTTTTATCAGATAAATTCTTTTTATGGGTTTATCCGCTTTCACCGAGAAAAATATGGATTTTTCTGCTTCTTTAAGTTCAAATTCTTCTCCCATATAATGTCCGTTAATACGAAAATCTATATCAATTCTACCGCCCATAAGGCCGTAACAGCGTTTTGCTTTTAGTGCTTCAAAAATGGAGGGTAAGGTGTTTTCTTTTGCTAAAACAGCAGTGAGACCGGGAAATTTATATTTAAGATTTATATGTGTGGCTTCAGCCATTATCATTCCCGGCATGGATTGATGATCGTCAGATCCGCAAATACACCCTATTTTTGCTCCCTTTTTAAGGGCGTCGTGCCAATATCCTCCGCGACAGGAGATTCTTACAGGATTGGGATTTCCAAAATATTCATCAGTGCCCCAACGGGAATAGACCTCTATCAGTGAAGGGATAAGTTCAAAGGGAATTTTTTCAAAATCACATCCTGATTCCAAAAAGGAAGTGGTATGCGGAATGATTAACAGATCTTTTTGCGAAAGAAACCATTGAAGTTCTTTTTTTGTGATTTCTCCGTTTATAGAACCACGGGGAATTTCTTTATCGTAAGAGTTAAAATAAACCACAAGATTATTATACCATGGGTAAGCATCTCGCTCATAGGCAAGTATTGTAGTGAAATGACCGGGATCATTGAACTTTTTTACGGCGGATTTTATTGCATCCCATTTTGTTTGATCCCAAAGCTCGGTGCTGTGAACACCTCCGTGATCATGATCTGTGATCGCGCAAAAATCAAGATGGGCCAAATTTTTAGCTACGGTAAAATAGGTATCGATATCCGGTCGACCGTCTGAAAGATTCGTGTGTCCATGCATTTCTCCGAAATAAATATGATATTCAGAGGGTTCAGGATCACAGCTTTTTATAAAATCCGTCATTTTTGTGGGAGCGTCTTTTATTTTACCGCTGCTATATACAATATTTGTAAACGTGGTTGAACGCATCGGTGTATCATATCTTCTGGCCTCAAATTTTTCCTTGTTGTTGAGCTCATACATGATGAATGCTCCTTTCATAAAAGAGTTTTGAAAAGGTATTTTTTATAATCCTATATCTTTTTTCTTTAAATGTCTATCAAATTATTGTAAAGGTATCAAAATTCTATCATCTTTAAAAATTATTTTTAGTGAAATTTATGAAAATCAATATGCTTGAAGAAAATTTGATAAAACGGAGAAAATCGTTCTTGTGATTCTGTTGAAAAGATATAACCCATGGACAGAAATTATTTATATGCTATAAATTCCTACATATAATAAAGATAAGTAAGAAAATTTATCAATTTTTGGCGCAGAAAAAATCAGACTGTAGACAAACCTGAATTTTGATTTTTTTGCGGTGTTCGGCCGCATTTTGTTGTTTCGGCGACAAAAACTCCTTATAAGCAAACCCCGCTTGATAAGTGGTTTTTCAAGGGCACAAGGGCAGTCTTAGCGAGGATAGAGTGCAGTCCGAAAATCAACGATTTTCCAATGGGCGGCATCCTCAACCAAGAACGTGTTACCTTTGTCGGCATGTTTAAATATTTTTTATTGACAATACCCCCCTGGGGTGTGGTATAATCAAAGCGGAAAGAGATTTGCCCAATAAAAATAGGATTAGAATAAAAATATTACGAAAACAGGGGGAATGCATATGAAGCAGCGCTTTCATATTACGGGAATGACTTGCAGTGCCTGCAGCGCGCATGTGCATAACAGTGTATGTAAGCTAAGCGGGGTAAAAAAAGCGGATGTGAATTTGCTGACGAATTCGATGGCGGTAGAATATGACGAGACGGTTTCACAAAGCGATATTATACATGCGGTAGAAAAAGCCGGTTACGGCGCTTACACGGAAGAAAAGAAAAGCAAGTCGGTTTTGGCCAAAGACACGGAAGAGGAGCCGACGGCTATGAAAAAGCGGCTGATCGTTTCGTTTGTCTTTTTGGCATTGTTGATGTATATCGGCATGGGTCATATGCTTTCGCTTCCCTTGCCGGAAATGCTGGACAATATGATGCTGTTTTCTCTTGTACAGTTTTTGCTGCTGCTGCCGATCTTATATGTCAACCGAAGTTATTTTAGCAAAGGGATCCGTGCATTGCTTAGCGGTGCGCCGAATATGGATACCCTGATCGCTTTAGGTTCGGGAGCTTCTTTGCTCTACAGCGTGTACGGTATGCTGGCCATAGCTTTTTTTGCGGGAAAGGGCGATTTTGAAACAGCCCATCACTATGGGATGAATTTATATTTTGAAACAGCCGGAATGATTCTTACCCTGATCACACTTGGAAAATTTTTGGAGGCGCGAGCAAAAAATAAAACTTCCGACGCGTTGAAAAAGTTGATACAGCTTAGACCCGAGACGGTAAATATATTCCGTGACGGATTGGAAGAAAAGATTCCCGCCGAGGCACTGCAAAAGGGGGATATTCTTGTTGTTCGCAGCGGTGAGCGATTGGCGGCTGACGGAACTATTATCGAAGGATACGGCGTTTTTGATGAATCGGCTATTACCGGTGAAAGTATTCCGATAGAAAAAAAGGCGGGGGATAAGGTTGTAAGCGCTTCTATCAATACTTCGGGCGTAATGAAAGTGCGGGCGGAAAAAGTAGGAGAGGAAACAATTCTTTCCCAGATTATTCGTCTGGTAGAAGATGCTGCCGGCTCCAAGGCACCCATTGCTCGGCTGGCAGATAAAATCAGCGCTGTCTTTGTACCTTCCGTTATTATCATAGCGCTCTTGACATTTTTGGTATGGCTGATTGCGGGAAAGTCCTTTCCCTTTGCTCTTTCTATGGCCGTTGCGGTATTTGTTATCTCCTGTCCCTGCGCGTTGGGATTGGCAACGCCTACGGCCATTATGGTGGGAACCGGCGTCGGCGCACAGAATCATATTTTGATTAAATCCGCTGAGGCGTTGGAGACGGCGCATCTGGTGTATACCGTGGTAATGGATAAGACCGGAACCATCACCGAGGGGAAACCGTCGGTAACGGATGTGATCTGTTTAGAAGGAGATCAAGCAACGTTTCTTGCCGAGGCGGCCGCTGTGGAAACCCTTTCGGAGCATCCGCTTTCCCGTGCCGTCACTGCGTTTGCGCAAGGAGTTACCGTGCCCGCGGCGACAAATTATCAGGCAATACCCGGCGGAGGCGTTATAGGACGTGTAGAAGATCATACAATAATTTGCGGAAACCAAAAAATTATGGAGCAATTTTCTGTTGATATATCGGCGTTGGAACAAAAAGCCCAGGAACTTTCCTGCCAGGGGAAGACCGTTCTTTTCGTCGCCCGGGATACTGTTGCGCGCGGATTGATTGCTGTGGCGGATACCGTTAAAGAAAGCAGTGCGGAAGCGGTAAAGATGTTCAAGGATATGGGAATTGACGTGATTATGCTTACCGGCGATAACATACAGACCGCGCGCGCCATTCAAAAACAAGTAGGGATCAATACGGTGATTGCGCAGGTGCTTCCCGATGAAAAGGAACAGCAGATTCGCACGCTGCAGCAAAGCGGAAAAAAGGTAGCTATGATCGGTGACGGTATCAATGATGCACCTGCTTTAGCCCGTGCGGATGTGGGAATTGCCATCGGTGCAGGAACGGATATTGCCATTGATTCAGCCGATATCGTGCTTGTGAGGGGAGAACTCACGGATGCCGCCGTTGCGGTGCAATTGAGCAAAGCGGTTATTCGCAATATTCAAGAAAATCTTTTTTGGGCGTTCTTTTATAATATTATTTGTATTCCCTTGGCCGCAGGCGTATTCTATCCTTTGTTAAACTGGACGCTGAATCCGATGATCGGCGCGGCCGCCATGAGCGTAAGCTCGGTATTTGTTGTTTCTAATGCGCTTCGCCTTAAGCTGTTTAAGCCCGGGAGAAGTAAAAATAAAAAAGAAAAAAAGGAGAGTACTATGAAAAAGACAATTCAAATTGAAGGCATGATGTGCGCACATTGCCGAAAGCACGTATCCGAGGCATTGAACGCGATTGACGGCGTTTCCGCCGAGGTTTCGCTGGAGGAGAAAGCTGCCTATGTGACGCTGACAAAAGAAATAAGTGATGAAGCACTAAAACAGGCTGTTACGGATGCCGGATATACCGTAACGGATATTCACTGATGCAGGCGGATAAGGAAAAGGTGTCCCGGCTGATTAAAACGGCCAGGGGACAGCTGGACGGAATTTTAAAGATGATTGAAGAAAACCGATATTGCATTGATATTGCCAATCAATTGATGGCTTCGGAAGCCATTTTAAAAAAAGCCAATAAGGAAATTCTTTCCGCTCATATGTCGCACTGTGTAAAAACGGCTGTAAACAATAAAGAAGCTGATGAGAAAATCGCGGAAATCATTGCCGTCATTGATAAAGCCATTGATATGTAAAAATGCCTTCATTAAGTAAAAAAAGCAAGCCTTCTTCGTAAAGAGGAAGGTTTGTTTTGTATAAAGATTAAAACTTTTCTTTGAGCTGAATCTGCCGGGCAATGAAATCTGTTACTTGACTCGGCCGGATATTCAGTACATAGGCGAATTCATCATAGAGTATTTCCTCGGCTTCTTTCATAATTCGTTCATCAGTAAGATGTAATTTTTTACCGGTGCCTTGTAAGGACTTTTGATGCAGATAGATCAGGCGGATCAGTCGCATCACCTGCATACGGTCACCGGAAGAAAGAATATTTCGGAATATCTGTTGGCGTTCTTTATCATTTTCAATCCAAGACGTATCTTCTTCGGCTATAGAGGCAATCATCGCGTAAATTTCCTCCGGGGAAAGAATCCGCCGCATCTTTTGCGTTAAAACTGTATTTTTTACGGGAATGGATATTGTGAGGGAATCGCCGAAAATAGGCTGAAGAACATAGCAAGTCAGCCTTTGACCGGATATATACTGTTCGGTAATATCGGTAATTCGACATATCCCTCTTGTGTGGTAAAGCACGGTATCATTTATTTTGTACAAAAAAACACTTCCTTTAAAAGAAAAACGTGCTGCTGCAACAGGACTTACGTTCCGCGTATGCAAACTGCACGTTGTACATTTATTATATTATTTATTTTCAGAAAGTTCAAATAGTCATTTTGCACAAGTTTTTGTATTTAAATTACCATTGAAGGTATCAGTATCCATAATAAGATCTTCTGTTTCGCTTTGGTCAGACAATTCTAAGGCGATTTCTGCTCTTTCCGGATCTCCGTTTTCCGGAATCAGAGAAATTTGGTTTTTATAAATTCGCCTGTACAGCAATGCACTGACAAGCAAGGAGGCCATTTCTGCCACAGGATAGGAGAACCAGAGCAGATTGTCGTTGCCTACGGCTCTTCCTATCAGGCAAAGAATCAGCGCTACGGGAAGAAGCACTACCAATTGACGGACGATAGAGACAATCATGGATAGTGTGCCGTGGCCTAAGGCCTGGAATACGGACCCCAAAACAATACAGATACCGGCAAAGATAAAACTGATGCATATGATTCGCAGTGCAAAAGTTCCGATTTGTATCATATCCGGTGTTACACTGAAAATGGAAAGCAGCTGCTCAGGGAAGGCCATAAATACCGAAAAGCCGATGAGCATTAAAATACAAGCAAAAACCGCAGAACACTTTATTGCCTGCACCATACGTTTTCGGTTACGAGCTCCGTAGTTGAAAGCAATGATAGGAATTACACCGTTGTTCAGGCCGAATACCGGCATAAACACAAAACTGTTGAGTTTGAAGTATACGCCGAAAACCGTTTGTATAGGTGTAGGCGAGGACGTGAAAAGCTTGATGATGAAAAGCATCAGATAGAACATAATAGAGCCGATGGCGACCATGAGAATAGACGGAACGCCGATAGCATAAATACTTTTGGCAATTTTAAAATCAGGCCGGAAGCCTTTGAAAGAAAGCCGAACTTCCTTATTATACCGATGGTTGAGTATAATGGCCAGTACAAAGCCCGCGCATTGACCGATTACGGTAGCGATAGCCGCGCCTTCGGCACCCATGCCGAAAACACCCATGCCGAAAATACCTTCCCCTTTTCTGAAGATAAAAATCGGATCCAACACGATGTTAACAATGGCGCCTAACCCTTGGGTAAACATGGTGAGAACTGTACGTCCGGTAGACTGCATCAGGCGCTCGAAAATAATTTCTCCGTAGAGACCAAAAGACCAGCAGCATACTACGGTAAGATACTCTTTTCCGTATTGAATAATTGCCGTCGCGTTCGGGTCATTGGGATCCACAACGCATTCCATATATATTTTTGAGGCAAAAAGACCGAATAGCAACGGAATAATATAGCCTACAAACGAAAAGAATACGCCGTTTACAGCGTATTTTTGCGCTAATTTGTGATCTTTTGCGCCAATGGCGCGTGAAAGCAGCGCATTTACGCCAACACCGGTTCCGGTGGCGATACCAATCATCAAGTTTTGCGCCGAAAACGCCGCGGAAACGGCCGAAAGAGCATTGGTATCAAAATTGCTTACAAAAATACTGTCCACTATATTATACAGCGCTTGTACCAGCATGGAGAGCATAATGGGCAGCGACATTGTGACAACGAGCTTGGCAATCGGCTCGGTGCCCATTTTATTTTCTTTTTTCATTCTTGTACCTCCGTGAAAATCCAAATTATTATAACACAAAACAAAATATTTGTTTATCGATTTTTTTACCGGAAGATAAATGTTTACAGTTTATTAATGCCCACAGCATAAAATAAAAAGAAAAAGAAAATTTAAATTAATTTATAAATGGGCATATATTCATAAGTGTTTAAAATAAAGCATATTTATTTACTTTCAAAAAATTTTCTTTGAAAAAAGAAAAAAGAGAAATACTGTGTGAATGCAGAAAAAGCGGCCTTGTTTTTTAGGATTCGAAGCCTTTTCTTATAGGCAACCGAAATTTTTATGAAAAGCTGAATTCTTTATGCGGCCGGAGGTGAGACGGTGTTTTTTATTGAAATATTTTACTGAAATATTTGACTTGATGGGTGAAATATGATATGATACTGTCAATTAAAAACAGATCTTTTAAAGCGGTACAGAGATACCGGCAAGGTTCGTTGTAGATGGGGCGTGTGCGCATGCTCTGTGTTTTTGTGTGTATGCGGCCTTGCTGATAAGCAAGGTCTTTGTATTTATGGAGGGCATATGAAGGTTACGTTTCAGGGCGGCAGGGTTTTTGATAACGGCAAATTTAAAACCGCGGAACTTACCGTTGCGGGAGCGGCTGCTTTTTCTTCTTCCAAGGATTTGGTTTTTGATATTTCAGGATGTTTTATTTTTCCCGGCTTTGCTGATGTGCATGTTCATCTGCGTGAGCCGGGTTTTTCTTATAAAGAGACGATAGCAACAGGAACGGAAGCGGCCGTGCGGGGCGGATATACGGCGCTGTGCTCTATGCCGAATCTTTTGCCTGTACCGGATTGTTATAAAAACTTAGAAGTGCAGAAAAGAATCATAGACCGCGACGCGAGAGTAAGAGTATACCCCTATGGAGCGATTACCGTGGGCAGAAACGGAAAGACACTTGCCGATATGGACGAGCTTGCGCCCTTTGTAGCGGGGTTTTCCGATGATGGAAGCGGTGTGCAGGATGAAGCGATGATGCGCGCGGCCATGCAAAAGGCCAAAAAATTGGATAAAATTATCGCGGCGCATTGTGAGGATACTTCACTTTTGCATGGCGGTTATATTCATAACGGAATGTACGCAAAACTTTACGGACACAGGGGCATCAGCTCTGAAAGCGAATGGAAACCGCTTTTGCGTGATTTGCGTTTGGCCGCGGAAACGGGCTGCAAATATCATGTGTGCCATGTTTCAACAAAAGAAAGTGTAGCGCTTATCCGCAGGGCTAAGCATGCGGGGGTGGACGTTACCTGCGAAACGGCACCGCATTATTTGGTAATGAACGACCTAATGCTTCGGGATGAGGGCTGTTTTAAAATGAATCCTCCGGTGCGGGCCGAGGAGGACAGGATAGCGTTGATTGAGGGCCTTAATGATGGAACGATCGATATGATTGCCACGGATCATGCGCCTCATTCGGAAGAAGAAAAGAATAAAGGACTTGAAAAAAGCGCGATGGGAATCGTAGGACTGGAAACCGCTTTTCCGGTGCTGTATACAAAACTTGTAAAAACCGGCGAAGTAACGCTGGAGAGGTTGATAGACGCGATGTGTGTGCGTCCAAGGAAAAGATTTGCCATAGAAGGCAATTTGACTGAGGAAAATCCGGATTTGTGCGTAGTAGATTGCACAGAAGAATATAAAATTGACAGTAAGAATTTTGCCTCACGGGGAAAATCGACACCATTTGACGGAATGTCTGTTTTGGGAAAAATAAAGCTTACAATGGTAAAAGGAGAAATTGTATGGAATATAACAGAAAAATAGTGCTTGAGGACGGAAGCGAATATTACGGAACGGCCTTCGGCAGTTATGACGAGCGTGTTTGTGAAATCGTTTTTAATACGTCAATGGCCGGATATCAGGAGATCGTGTCGGATCCCTCCTATACCTATCAGGCGGTGGTGATGACGTATCCTTTAATCGGGAATTACGGCATTACCGATGATGATTTTGAAACGCGTATTCCTACAATCGGAGCGCTTGTCGTAAGTGAATATAATGATAAGCCTTCCAATTTTCGTTATACAAAAACGCTTGCCGAGATTTTAGAGGAATACCGTATTCCCGGAATTGAGGGGATTGATACGCGCAAACTGACGCGGAGTATCCGCGATTTCGGCAGCCGGCGAGCCATTATAACCGATGCTTCAACGCCCAAAGACGCGGCCTTACAAAAAATAGAGCAAACGCCCCTGCCGCATGATGCGGTGGCAAAGGTAAGCTGCCGAAAAAAATGGTATTCGCGTACGCCCAATCATAAGTATAATGTGATTGCGGTTGATTGCGGAATTAAGCTGAATATTGTACGCAGCTTAAATCAACGCGGCTGTAATGTTACGGTTGTTCCGTTTGATACGCCGGCGGAGGAGATTGAAGGGATGCGGCCTGACGGAATCGTGCTTTCCAACGGACCGGGAAATCCGGAGGATGTACAGCCTGTAATTGAACTGGTAAAAAAACTGCGGGGCAAATATCCTATTTTCGGTATTTGTTTGGGACACCAGATGATCAGTCTTGCCTATGGGGCAAAAACGTATAAGCTAAAATTCGGTCACCGGGGCGGCAATCATCCGGTTAAAAATTTGGAAAACGGAAAGATAGAAATCACCAGTCAAAACCACAGCTATGCCGTTGAAGAAGCTTCTTTAAAAGGCACTGCCTTAACGGCTACGCATATCAATCTGTTGGATCATACCGTTGAGGGGGTCGCTTGTAATGAAGAACGGGTGTTCAGCGTACAGTATCACCCTGAAAGTGCACCGGGACCGCAGGACAGCGGTTATCTGTTTGAAAAATTTATCGGCAGCATAAAGGAGGCGAAAGCAAATGCCCAAAAGAACTGATATCAAAAAGGTAATGGTAATCGGCTCAGGCCCCATTGTGATAGGGCAGGCGGCTGAATTTGATTACGCGGGTACGCAGGCCTGTCTTGCTTTGAAGGAGGAAGGGTATGAGGTCATCTTGGCCAATTCGAATCCTGCTACTATTATGACGGACAAGGCAATTGCGGATAAAATTTACATGGAACCGCTTACCCTTGAATATATAGCAAAAATTATTCGGTATGAACGTCCTGATGCTATCGTACCGGGCATCGGCGGTCAAACGGGACTGAATATTGCAATGCAGCTTGAAAAAAAAGGCGTGCTGAAAGAATGTCAGGTGGAGCTTTTAGGGACTTCCAGCCGCAGCATAGAGCGTGCGGAAGACCGAGAGCTTTTTAAAGAACTTTGCCAAGAACTGGGGGAGCCGGTGCTGCCGTCCATTATTACGCATTCTATTGAGGAAGCGGTAAAAGCGGCAGAGGAAATCGGGTATCCGGTAGTTTTGCGTCCTGCCTTTACTTTAGGAGGGACGGGGGGCGGTTTTGCCGATAACGAAGAAGAACTGATTGAAATCATGAAAAACGCCCTGAAGCTTTCCCCGGTGCATCAGGTATTGGTGGAAAAGAGTATAAAAGGGTATAAGGAAATTGAATATGAGGTGATGCGCGATAAGAACGATACGGCTATTGCCGTTTGTAATATGGAAAATATCGATCCGGTGGGGATTCATACGGGAGATTCTATTGTAGTTGCCCCCAGTCAGACGCTTACCAATAAAGAATATCACCTTTTGCGTGACAGCGCGCTTAAAATAATACGGGCGCTTAAAATAGAAGGCGGATGCAACGTGCAGTTTGCGTTGGATCCGCAGTCGTTTGATTATTTTTTGATAGAAGTCAATCCAAGGGTATCTCGTTCTTCGGCCTTGGCAAGCAAGGCTACGGGATATCCCATCGCAAGGGTTTCGGCAAAAATATCGGTAGGTATGACGCTGGATGAAATACGCATCGCGAATACGCCTGCCAGCTTTGAACCCACACTTGATTATGTTGTAACGAAAATGCCGCGGTTCCCGTTTGACAAATTTTCCGATGCAAATAACAGACTTTCCACACAGATGAAAGCCACCGGTGAGGTGATGAGTGTGGGAAGGAACATAGAGGAAAGTCTTTTAAAAGCAGTGCGTTCCCTGGAGATCGGCGTATGCCACGTATGGATGTCTAAATTTGACGATTTTACTCAGGAGCAGCTGCTGGAATATATCAAAGAAGGCACCGATGATCGAATTTATGCCATCGCGCAGTTGCTGCGTATGGGTACGGATCCTTCTCTTATCAGCGAAAACACACTGATTGATATGCTGTTTATTGAAAAAATCAATAACATTGTGCGCTTGGAGGAGGAATTGGCGGCCGAGAAAGGCAGCTTGGATGCCTTAAAAAAGGCAAAGAAGTATGGCTTTTGCGATAAATATATTGCCAAGCTGTGGCATACAGATGAGACGGCTGTATTTGATATGCGCTGTCAGAACGGAATTTTTCCGGTTTATAAAATGATTGATACCTGCGCAAGTGAATTTGAAAGTTATATCCCGTATTTTTATTCTACCTATGCCGATGAAAATGAGTCGGTGGTATCGAACAAAGAAAAAGTTGTGGTGCTGGGATCGGGACCGATTCGTATCGGCCAGGGGGTTGAATTTGATTATTCAACCGTTCACGCGGTGATGACGATTAAGGCCGCGGGTTACGAGGCTATTATTATCAATAACAATCCCGAAACGGTTTCTACCGATTATACCTGCAGCGATAAGCTGTATTTTGAACCGCTTACCGTTGAAGACGTAATGAATATTATTCATTTGGAACAGCCTATCGGGGTAATTGCTTCTCTCGGCGGCCAAACGGCAATTAATTTGGCGCAGCCGTTGCGGGAGAGGGGCGTAAAAATTATAGGAACCGGTGTTGAGGCCATAGATAAAGCGGAAAATAGAGATTCTTTTGAAAAACTGCTGAAGGATCTGAAAATTCCTCAGCCTACAGGCAAAGCCGTTACGAATATAGAAGAAGGAGTAAGAACTGCCGCAGCGATCGGTTATCCCGTACTTGTTCGTCCCAGCTTTGTTTTAGGAGGGCGCGCGATGCAGATTGTGGCAAACGAAGAAATGCTGCGCCATTATTTAAAAACTGCCGTAGAGGTAGATACCGATAAACCTGTTCTGGTGGATAAGTACATTGTGGGCAAAGAGGTGGAGGTAGACGCGGTCTGCGACGGCAAAAGCGTTTTTGTTCCCGGTATCATGGAACTGGTTGAGCGTACAGGTGTGCATTCGGGCGATTCCATTAGTGTATATCCGGCATTCAGTATTTCACAGAAGGTCAAGGAAACCATTCTTGATTATACACAAAAGCTTGGGCTTGGTATCGGAATTATCGGACTATATAATATTCAGTTTATAGTGGACAGGCAGGAAAATGTCTATGTTATTGAAGTGAATCCGCGTTCTTCGCGTACGGTGCCCTTTTTATCTAAGGCCACGGGGTACAGTCTTGCGGACATCGGTACCATGGTGATTTTGGGAAAAACTCTCGCGCAGCAGGGCTTTACAGAGAGCTATCCGCCGGAGAAAAAACGCTGGTATGTAAAGGTTCCCGCGTTTTCCTTCTCAAAATTAAGGGGAATGGACGCGTATCTTTCACCGGAGATGAAATCTACGGGAGAGGCGATAGGCTATGACGAAAAGCTTACCCGCGCCCTCTATAAGGCGTTACAGGCATCGGGAATGAATGTTGTAAATTACGGTACGATTTTTGTCACGATAGCCGATGCCGATAAGGAAGAGGCACTGCCCCTGATACGCCGTTTTTATAATATGGGCTTCAATATTGAGGCTACCTACGGTACGGCCATGTTCTTAAAAGAACACGGCATCCGTACAAGAATTAAAAAGAAAATCAGTGAAGGCAGTGAAGAGATCCTTGATTCCATTCGGCAAGGCTATGTAAATTATGTAATTAACACGCGTGACGTCAATTCCCTGGGTGTGTATTCCGATGGCCATGAAATCCGTCGCTGTGCCGTTGAAAACAACGTTACCATGTTTACCGCACTTGATACCGTAAAAGTTCTTCTTGATGTTCTGGAAGAAACTACTATGGGGATTTCCACAATTTAAGGATAGCATGATGAAACAGGATTTTTATGAAATAGCCCAAAATATGAATTTGGCAAAAAATATTTATAAAATGGTGCTCAAGGGAGATTCCTCGGCCATTACCCGCCCGGGGCAGTTTATTAATATAAAGCTTGAGGGGCGGTTCCTTCGCCGGCCGATTTCCGTATGTGATTGTGATAAGGAAAGTATTACAATTATCTATAAAATCGTGGGCGCCGGAACGGAGCAAATGAGCCGCCTGAAAAAAGGAGAAAAACTGGATATTCTAACCGGCTTGGGAAACGGATTCGATACGGCGCCTTGCGGCGAGAAACCTCTTTTGATCGGCGGCGGCGTAGGCGTTCCGCCTATGTATATGCTCTGCAAAGAATTCATTGCTTTGGGCAAGCGGGTTTGTGTGATATTGGGATTTAATACGGCAGAAGAAATATTTTATGAAAAAGAATTTCAGGCGTTGGGCGCGCGGACGATCATTACTACCGTTGACGGAAGTCACGGAATCAAGGGGTTTGTGACTGACGCAATGAAAAATATGGAATATACCTACTTTTATACCTGCGGACCGATGCCAATGTTCAGGGCAATTGAGCAAAGTGCCGTAACAAGCGGACAATTCAGCTTTGAGGAACGTATGGGCTGTGGATTCGGCGCCTGCATGGGATGCAGCTGTAAAACAAAATACGGTTCCAAGCGGATATGCAAGGACGGCCCCGTGCTGGTAAGGGAGGAGATCATATGGTAGATACCGCCGTTGAATTTTGTAAAATAAAATTGGAGAATCCCATCATACCCGCCAGCGGTACTTTTGGTTACGGAAGTGAATTTGCGCAATTATACGATATCAATATTTTAGGCTCTTTCTCTTTTAAGGGAACTACTCAAGAAGCGCGTTTTGGAAATCCTTTGCCGCGAATCGCCGAATGTACAGAAGGAATGATCAATTCTGTGGGACTGCAGAATCCGGGGATAGAAGCGGTTATCAGCAAGGAACTTCCTAAAATAAAAACAATATTTTCAAAACCCGTGATCGCGAATATCGGGGGATTTTCAATAGAGGAATACGCCTATTGCTGTCATGAAATGGACAAGCAGGAGCAGGTAGGAATGATAGAAGTCAATATCAGCTGTCCGAATGTACACGGCGGCGGTATCAGCTTCGGAACAGATCCGAAAGCGGCCGCGGAGGTTACACGTGCGGTGAAAGCGGTAACCACCAAACCTGTGATTATTAAGCTTACCCCCAATGTTACGGATATTACCGAAATTGCCGTTGCCTGCAGTGAAGCGGGAGCGGATGGGTTGAGCCTTGTCAATACTCTGCTCGGCATGCGTATTGATATTGCGCGGCGCAAACCGGTAATCGCCAATAAAATGGGCGGTTTTTCGGGCAGAGCTATTTTTCCGGTAGCATTGCGAATGGTTTATCAGGTTTTTGAAGCGGTGAATATTCCGATTATGGGCATGGGCGGCGTAAGCAGCGCGGAAGATGTAATCGAAATGATGCTTGCAGGGGCTACGGCCGTTCAAGTCGGCGCGGCGAATTTAGTTGATCCGTATGCCTGCCGGAATATCATTAGGCAGCTGCCGGAAGTGATGCAAAAATACGGCATTCAAAAATTAACCGATATCATAGGAGGGGCACATTGATGGGAAAAGACGTAATTATCGCCTGCGATTTTAACAGCAAGCAGGCAGTGCTGGATTTTCTAAATCAGTTCAAGGAAGAAAAACCATTTGTAAAAATAGGAATGGAACTATATTATGCCGAAGGACCGGAGATCGTAAAGACGATTAAGGCTAGGGGCCATAAAATATTTCTCGATCTTAAACTGCACGACATTCCCAATACCGTGAAAAAAGCCATGGCTGTGCTTTCGGCGCTTGAAATCGATATGTGCAATTTACACGCGGCCGGAACGCTGGCAATGATGGAAGCGGCATTGGAGGGACTGACCCGTCCGAACGGAACCCGTCCGCTCTTGATAGCCGTCACACAGCTTACCTCTACCAGCCAAGAAAGAATGCAGAAGGAGCTTTTGATCCAGTCTCCGCTTGATGAGGTAGTCATGCATTATGCGGAAAATGCTAAAAATGCCGGCTTGGACGGCGTTGTATGCTCTCCCTTGGAAGCCGGCGCGGTGCATGGCCGCTGTGGAAAGGAGTTCCTTACCGTTACGCCGGGGGTGCGGTTTGCCGGCGGGGATATCGGAGATCAATCGCGTATAACCACCCCGGAGAAAGCAAAGGAACTCGGATCGGACTATATCGTAGTGGGGCGCCCGATTACCGCTTCTGAGAATCCCGTGGAAGCCTACAGAAGATGTATGACTGAATTTGCAGGAGAATAATTTTAAATATGCGCATTTATGCATAAAGGAGGAGCTTTGATGAAAAAGATAATTGCTGCGGATCTGCTTTCTATAGGAGCTGTGTTTTTCAGACCGGATGAGCCGTTTATATGGGCAAGCGGAATTAAGAGTCCCGTATATTGCGATAACAGACTTACACTGACAGCGCCTAAAGTACGCGGCCATATTGAAAACGGTCTTGCCGAAACGGTAAAAAAATATTATCCGGAATGTCAGGTGCTGATGGGAACTTCCACCGCGGGAATTGCTCATGCGGCGATCACGGCACATATACTGGGACTGCCGATGGGGTATGTGCGCGGCGGCGCGAAAGATCACGGAAGGAAAAATCAAATAGAGGGGAAACTGGAAAAAGGACAGAAAGTCGTTGTAATAGAAGATCTTATTTCTACCGGCGGCAGTGTGATAGAGGTTGTTGATATACTGCGTGAAGCCGGGGCCGAAGTGCTGGGAATCGCCAGTATTTTTACCTATGGAATGAAAAAAGGGCTTGACCGTCTTCGCGACGCCAAGGTTCAGAATATAAGCCTTACCGATTTTGACACGGTTGCTCAGGTGGCGGCTGAAGAAAAATACATAGCACCGGAGGATATTCAAAGGTTGATTGCTTTTCGAAATAATCCGTCAGATGAACGCTGGATAGGAGCAGGAAAATGAGAAGCTTGATCGATATTCAGGAACTTTCTGTAGAAGAAATCGACCGCTTGATTGCCGTTGCCGACGATATCATTCAGAACCCTGAAAAATACAGGCATAAATGTGAAGGGAAAAAGCTGGCTACGCTGTTTTTTGAGCCTTCCACCCGTACCCGCTTAAGTTTTGAAGCGGCGATGTATGAGCTTGGCGGAAATGTGCTTGGCTTTTCCGAAGCGCAGAGCAGCTCGGCGGCTAAAGGAGAAAGCGTTGCCGATACGGCAAAAACGGTAAGTTGTTATGCCGATATTATCGCCATGCGCCATCCCAAAGAGGGCGCGCCGCTGGTAGCGGCCATGAACGCATCGATACCGGTGATCAACGCCGGCGACGGAGGACATAATCATCCTACACAAACACTTGCGGACTTATTTACGATAAGCAGAGAAAAAGGAAGCCTGCATAACTTTACTATTGGCTTTTGCGGGGATCTTAAATTCGGACGTACCGTTCATTCTCTTATCGCGGCGCTTTCGCGTTATAACGGAATCAAGGTGGTTCTTATTTCGCCGGAAGAATTAAAGCTGCCCAGTTATGTGAAAAAAGATATTCTGAAAAAAAACGGCATTCCCTATGTACAAACCACAGAACTGGAAAGCGTGATTTCTCAGCTGGATGTGCTTTATATGACGCGTGTTCAGCGGGAAAGATTTTTCAGTGAAGAGGAATATTTGCGTCTGAAAGACAGCTATATTCTTACGCCCGATAAGCTGAAAAGCGCAAAAGAGGATCTGTGCATCATGCATCCGCTGCCGAGGGTGAACGAAATTGCCGTTTCCATTGATAATGATAGCCGAGCCTGCTATTTCAAGCAGGTGCTTTACGGCAAATATATGCGTATGGCGCTTATTTTAAAATTGCTGGGGGTGGAATAGCTTTGAAAATCGATTCCATAAAAAACGGGTTGGTTATAGACCATATCAAGGCGGGAAACGGTATGGAGATTTACCGGCTTCTGGAACTTGAAAAACTGGAATGTTCGGTTGCCATTATAAAAAATGTTGCCAGCAAAAAGCTGGGGAAGAAGGATATTATAAAAATCGATGCGGATATTGATATCGATCTGGATATCTTGGGGTATATTGATCCGGGAATAACGATTAATGTAATCAAGGACGCCGTACTTGTTGAAAAAAAACATATTGATCTTCCCGAAACTTTAACGGGCGTTCTGATATGTAAAAATCCCCGGTGCATTTCAACAACCGAGCAGGAGCTTCCTCAAATTTTTAAGCTTACTGACCGGGAAAACAGAATATATCGTTGTATTTATTGTGAAGCCAAGGCAAAATAGAGGGAAAAAGCTGATACCGTTGACAGATCTGCAAAAACTTTTGCGGATCTGTTGCTTTTTTGGCGATATACAGTAAGAACGGAAGAACTGCTTTTTTTACTTGAAAAAAAAGACCGGCAGGTGTATACTATAAAAAAATAAAGGAAAAGGATTTTTTATGAAGCTGACTCAGATTATAAACGGAAGTAAGCCCAGTCTTTCTTTTGAAGTGTTCCCGCCTAAAACTGACAGCGCTTTTGAAAGCGTAAAAAACGCGATTGAAGAGATCGCGGCGTTAAAGCCCAGTTATATGAGCGTTACATACGGCGCCGGCGGAGGAACTTCAGATTATACGGTCATGATCTCTTCCCGCATTCTAAAGGATTTTTCGGTTACGCCGCTGGCTCATTTAAGCTGTATCTCTTCTTCAAAACAGCAGATTCTTCAGCAGCTTCGGCTTTTGCGGCAAAACGGTATTGAAAATATTCTTGCTTTGCGCGGCGATATACCCGCCGGCGGCGAAGGGGTATCTGCGGAGTATCATTACGCTTCTGAATTGATTCAGGAGGTGGCTTCTTTCGGCGGTTTTTGTATCGGGGGAGCTTGTTATCCGGAAGGTCATCCTGAAAGTGCCAGCAATGCCGCGGATATTGAAAATTTAAAGCGCAAAGTAGACAGCGGGTGCGAGTTTTTGACAACCCAAATGTTTTTTGATAATAATATTCTTTATAATTTTATGTATAGAGCGCTGAAAGCCGGTATTCAGGTGCCGGTTGTGGCCGGCATTATGCCGGTAACAAATCCTCGGCAAATAAAACGCATTTGCGATATTTCCGGTACGGAATTGCCGCAGCGGTTTAAGCGCATTGTTGACCGTTACGGAGATAATGACGCCGCTATGAAGCAGGCGGGTATTGCTTATGCTACCGAGCAGGTGATCGATCTTTTTGCTAACGGCATTCATGCCGTACATATTTATTCCATGAATAAGCCTGATGTGGCACGGCAGATTCAAAAGAACATATCGGAAATTATAAAATGAGTATTTTACAGCGTGGAATGGGAACCATTCCGGCCGAGGAAATTTTGATTGATGCCAATGAGGCGGCGTTAAGATTGGGCACGGCACGGGGTTATACGAATGACGAGATACGGCAATGTGCCCATTTGGTTATGCAGACGGCTAAGTGCCGGTATACCTATATTCAAACATCGGTATCTTTAGGGGAATCAGGCCGGTGTGATACGGGCTTTGGAGAGTTTGTAAGCTTTGATTTGCATAAAAATCTACAGGGATGTCAAAGCGCCTACGTTTTTGCCGTTACTTTAGGCAGTGATATCGACCGATTGATTGCCCGGCAAAAATGGATTTCCCATGCAAAAATGTTTATTATCGACGCGCTTTCTTCCGCTATGGCGGAAACCCTTTGTGAAACGGTGGATCAAAAATTAAAAAGGGGAAAGCAATGCCGGCCTCGGTTCAGTCCCGGGTACGGAGATCTTCCTCTTGCGGTTCAACCGCAGCTGCTGCAGGTGACAGAGGCTTTCAAGATCGGTATTACGCTGAATGATTCTCTTTTAATGTCACCTTGTAAATCCATTACGGCGATTATGGGAGTTTTAGATGAAAATAACGGATGAAATAAAAAAACGAAGACTTTATTTTGACGGCGGTACGGGAACATTGCTGCAAAGTCAGGGACTTGCCGCAGGGGAACTGCCGGAAACTTGGAATGAAAAATATCCCGAAAGAATCGTTGCGCTGCATCGGGCTTATTTAGAGGCCGGAGCTGACATTATAAAAACCAATACTTTCGGCGCGGCGAAAGGTCAGATTACGCCGGAGATGGTAAAAGCCGGTATTTTTTGTGCCCGAAAGGCCGCCGCGGATTTTTTGAATCGATATGTGGCGTTTGATTTGGGTCCTACGGGCAAAATGATAGAACCTTTGGGCGAGCTTTCTTTTGAGGAAGCTGTTTCTCTTTTTGCCTCTAACGTACGCTTGGCTGAGGAATGCGGAGCGGATTTGATTCTGATCGAAACCATGAGTGATTCCTATGAAACCAAGGCCGCTGTACTCGCGGCAAAGGAAAACAGCCGTTTGCCGATATTTGTTACCAATGCCTTTGATCAGAACGGAAAGCTGATGACAGGAGCTTCTCCCGAAGCAATGATCGCCATGCTGGAAGGTCTGGGGGTTGATGCTATTGGCATGAATTGTTCTTTCGGTCCGGATAAAATGCTGGAGATTATAGAAGATTATCAAAAATATTCTTCTCTTCCGATTATTGTAAATCCGAACGCGGGAATGCCGAGAATTGAAAACAATGAAACGGTATATGATGTCGATCCGGACGGTTTTGCGGACTATATGGCTCAGATCGCTCGAAAAGGAGGGTGTATTTTGGGCGGCTGCTGCGGAACAACACCCGCATATATTCAAAAAACGGTTGAAAAAACAAGGGATATTCCCTATACATATCCTGAGAGAAAAAACTTTACGGTGGTTTCCTCTTACACGAATGCCGTGAGGATCGGTGAATCTCCCGTGCTGATCGGGGAACGGATTAATCCCACCGGCAAACCCAAATTAAAAGAAGCTCTTCGCGCAGGGGATATCGGATATATTTTGAATGAGGGTATCCGGCAGGCGGAAAAGGGTGTACATATATTGGATGTTAATGTGGGCCTGCCGGAAATAGATGAAAAACAAATGATGCAGAAAGCGGTGTGTGACCTTCAGGCCGTATGTGATCTTCCTCTGCAAATTGATAGTTCCGATGCCTCGGCTTTAGAGGCGGCCATGCGTGTGTATAACGGCAAGCCGCTGGTCAATTCGGTCAACGGCAAGATGGAGAGTATGGAACAGATTTTTCCTTTGATAAAAAAATACGGCGGGGTTCTGATTGCGCTGACTATGGATGAAACCGGTATTCCCGACAGTGTGCAGGGACGTGTTGCCATTGCGGAAAAAATTCTTCGCTGTGCGGAAAAATACGGTATTGAGAAAAAAAATATCGTGGTGGATCCTTTGGCGCTTACGGTCTCTTCCGATCCCTTGGCGCCGCAGATAACCATGGAAACCGTAAAAATGCTTGCGGATGCACAAATCAGAACCAGTTTGGGTGTCTCAAATATCTCTTTCGGACTGCCGATGCGAGATGCAATCAACGCTGCATTCTTTTCCGGCGCGTTGTACGCCGGGCTTAACTGTGCGATTATGAATCCGTTTTCCGAAGCGATGATGAACACCTATTATGCTTTTTGCGCTTTAACGGGACTGGATCAGGGATGCGTAAAATACATAGAAAATGTTGCGGAGATTACCGCGGTAAAATCCGAAAAAAAACAAGCGCAGCAGACGTTTGAAGGCTTGCAGTACGCGATTGTTAAGGGCATGGGGGAACAGGCTGCTGTGGAGGCGGAAGCTCTCTGCGGCAGACAGAATCCCATCGATATTATTAACCGAGAGATTATTCCCGCGTTGAACCAAGTGGGGAAAGCCTTTGAAGAGAAAACGCTTTATCTGCCGCAGCTGTTGATGAGCGCGGAAGCCGCGTCCCGCGCGTTTGAGCATGTAAAAAAGAAAATTCCTGCCGCTGAAAATCGGGAAGTACAGCGAAAGATAATTCTTGCCACGGTAAAAGGCGATATTCATGATATCGGAAAAAATATTGTGAAAGTTCTGCTTGAAAGCTATGGCTTTACGGTGATCGATTTAGGTCGTGACGTTCCGCCTGAAACGGTATGCCAAGCGGTAGAGCGGGAACATTGCCGTTTGGTGGGATTGAGTGCCTTGATGACAACTACCGTGCCTTCTATGGCGGAAACAATCCGGCAGCTGCGCGAAACAGATTCCTCTGTCAGGGTAGTAGTAGGCGGCGCTGTGCTGAATGAAGAATATGCGCAGATGATCGGCGCCGACTGTTATTCGCCCGACGCGATGGATACCGTGCGGTATGCAGAGAAATTTTATCAAGAATAGCGCGGAAGGAAACCTGCTTTTATTGTATTGTAAGCGCTGGTATCATTGCTTCCATAAAACTGTAATCGGTTGAAATTAAATAAGCAGAAAGGATCCCTTCCTATGATCGTAAGAACAAATATTGAATATTTGAGAGATCCGTTTATATTGGTTGAAAATGGAGTTTATTATGCATACGGCACATGGAATACAAGAGAAAATTGGGAAAATACCGTGTGGGGATGCTTTAAAAATATAAGCGGAGAGCTTAACGGAAAATGGGAGATTATAGATACTCCCGTGTATGTGCGCCCGAAAAATGCGATAAAAGAAATGTGGGCTCCCGAAGTACATAAATACAAAGGGAATTATTATATGTTTGCCACTTATTATTCCGCGAAAACAAATCATAAAGGATGTACAATACTTAAAGCGGCGTCTCCGGAGGGACCATTTGAAGAAATAACAAACGGTCATATTACTCCGAATCATTGGGAGGCTATAGACGGTACCTTTTATGTGGATAAGACCGGTCAGCCTTGGATGATATTTGTACATGAATGGACCAATACAGATGACAATATAGGCAGAATGGCCGCGGCAAAGCTGTCGGATGATCTTACCCATTTTATTTCTGAGCCTGTTGAACTTTTCAGAGCGGATGATCCCGTATGGACAAATGCCGGAGTGACAGATGGCTGTTTTATGTATGAAACAAAGGAAAACGGCCTCGTGATGATTTGGTCTAATTTTGATGCGGAAGGGTATTATTGTGTAGCGGTCGCGCGCAGCGACAGCGGATGTGTGGACGGCAAATGGATTCACGAGACGGCTCCGCTTTTTTCTAAGAAAAAAGCAGGGAAATATGATGGCGGTCATGGTATGATCTTTAAAGATAGAGACGGAAAATTGTATTTATCCATTCATTCGCCGAACAAACCGAACGCCGTATCCGGTGAACGAACCGTTTTTATACCTGTAAGAGAAGAAAACGGAACGCTTGTATGCGAGCTTTAAACACGGCTTTTTATCAATCATATTGAATTAATTTGTTGGTTTTTAGGAAAACTGAAACTGAAAAAATGAACCATATTTAGTACAGTCCGTTGAAAAATCTGTTTGCGAATAGGCGCAAAGCAAAATTTTATGCGTCGCATCGGGAGAGCGTTCTTTATCGTAAAGCGGCCGAGATATCTTACACCTTTCTTGTGCTCTTTTGGGCAAAATTTCGCTCTCCGAAGAGGGCGAACCGAGGAACTCAATATCCCACCGCTTTCTGAAAAAAGGAGGACGAACCCTTTATAGTGTAACATTTTTAGCTGTGTGACTTTTTTCAGAGAATGAAACTATATGCTGTATTTCTATCTTTTTGAGTAAGTATTCACTGATTATCGCAAAACGTATGTATAAGGATATATTGTTTTAAAAAAGGCAAAGCTAAAAGATCTTTGCGTATGCAAGGGATGCCTTTGAGTAAAAAGATAAAAACAGAGTTTTATATTTAAAATATAGGGTTTTTCTATTGTTGATTCGTGAAAGCTTGATAGAGGATTTCCCATCGTTTTGTATTATAAAGGGGATGCCCGTTGCCGTTCTTTATCCTGTGAACCGCGGAAAAAGTTTAACTTATTTAGGTTCTGTATCGTTTTGCTGTTTTTTTGTTTTTAATAAAATTTTTTCATAAAACGCTTGCAAAAAAATGAAGCTTGTTGTATAATATCTTCGTTTCACAGTGCTGATGTAGCTCAGTAGGTAGAGCGCATCCTTGGTAAGGATGAGGCTCACGGGTTCGATTCCCGTCATCAGCTCCATTTAAAAACCCCTGAAAAACTCAGGGGTGCTTTTTTGCTTGGAGGTTTGCCCATGGCATCGGTTTTATTTGTTTCGGTTTGTACGCTGTTTTGCTTTATGATACCGGGCTTCATTTTGCGTAAAACCAAGCTTGCCGGTGAAGACCTTGCAAAAAATCTATCGGTCTTTGTTTTATATGTTGCGCAAGTGGCTATGCTGCTGCAAGGATTTATTCTTGAGTTTGATGCGCAAGTTTTTCGAGGAATCTGTTGGGTGTTCTTCTGGGCGCTTGTGAGTCATTCTTTGTTTTATATTCTTTCCAGGCAGCTGTTTAAAAAAGCGCCTGATAAAATGCGGAGAGTGTTACAGTTCGGTGTTGTTTTCTCTAACGCCGGGTATATGGGAATTCCGGTCATCAGTGATGTTTTCGGCGCGGAATATGCAATTTACGCAACCGTTTATATTGTTTGGTTTAATGTTTTTGCTTTTTCTTTGGGTAGATTGATTTATACAAATGATAAAAAGTATATTTCGGTGAAGGAAATTATTGTAAATCCTGCTGTGATACCGATTTTAATTGGACTAATTATTTATCTTTCCGGCGCGGGAGGATGGCTGCAAAATCGGCTGGCACCGGAAAATACGGATATTCTCAGCCAAATAATACAGATTGTATATAATGTGCTTACTGTACTGAAAAATACGGTGGCGCCGGTATCGATGATGGTCATCGGCGCCCGGCTGGCAGATATCAGTTTTCAGGGAATTTTTAAAGATAAATATATGTATCCTTTTGTATTGATTCGCTTATTTTTATTCCCTGCTTTGATGTGGGGAATTATGAAGCTTTTTATGGTTTTAGGCGTATTTACGGATATGGTGGCGATGTCGGTTGTATTGATTCTTGCGTCTACGCCGGCGGCGGCAATTACTACTATGTTTGCTGAACTTTATGATGGGGACTCTCCTTATGCGGGAAAACTGGTTGCTTTAAGTACTTTGTGTTCACTTTTTTCTATGCCGATTGTCGCTTTGCTGCTTAATATTGGATAGTTATTGACAAATTCGATAGCATACCTTACAATAACCGTGTGCAGTAGTAATTTATAGTTTTTCATTATATGGAGAGTTGCTTATTCTGCGGAAAGGGAATCTTTGGGGTTCGAGGCAAAATTCGATGCCGAAAAAGACCCGTTAACCGATAAAGAACAACCATGATTAAAAATTATCGATGATTTTGCATCTCAAAAGGGTAGAGCACTTGTTTTTTAAACGACAGACGGTTTGTGTTTAAACTATGTATACAACTGAATTATTTTTATAAAATGCTTGCTTAGTTAAATGAATATAATATACCCCTCCTAAGAAAGTGCTGAAACATACACCCCGGAGGAAAAGGAAAAAGGTAACAAGTAAAACTAAATATAGATTTTCTAAATGTCGCTATAGCTCAGCTGGATAGAGCGACCGCCTCCTAAGCGGTAGGCCGGAGGTTCAAATCCTCTTAGCGACGCCAAAAGCTTCGCCCAAAACGTTGATTTTTCAAGGTTTTCGGCGTTTTCTTTTTCTCAAGAAAAATCGAACACATAACAAACAGCGATTAGCAGGAAGCATTTTTGCTAATAGGAAGTGACCATGCTGAATTCGAACGATTGATTTTTGTGGCCGATTAGCTTGCTAATGATTAGCACAAAATTCTTGATTTTTGCTAATTAAATTTCCTCTCCTGCTAATTTGCCGAAAAACCATGCTAAAAACCTTGTTATTTGGGAGGACGATTGTTACAGAGTAAAAATGGCCTTTTTGAAGTTTGTTTTATGTTTTTGATGGCATATTTAAGAGGATACACCGCTTTTCGTATAATGATGCTGTAAGAATGTGAGCATACGTACTATTATAGGTTATACGTCAGGTTAAGAATATCCTCCAACCTATCCGTGTGATCGTCTATTTCCATAGCAGAAAGGAATTGATTTTACTTGCTGCTATCCATTGTCAATTCTTGATGCAAGATCATTGAGCTTAGCGTACTCACTCAACTTGTTATAGAGATTTCTCGCATAGCAGTTATAATCAACCATTTTTCATAGATACCGCCGAACGTATAACCGATATGCTTAAATACCGATTTCATTTCACTGGCGGATTTGATCCGTTTGCCCACAAGCTTGCTCTTGGTATACTTATCTAATTTGGTTAGGAATGCCGCAAAGGAATAATTTCATAATAGTTTGGCTTTTATCTTTTCCATGATTTTGCCGCCAGCAGTATAAAAAATAATGCAAATAAAAAATTCCTTTGACTTGCGCCACCATTATTCTAAAATTTGTAAACCATGATGAATTATGATAATTTGGGGGCCGATAATAGAACCGAGATCTTGTATTTACGCGCCAGCGATGATGTTAAGAGCAAAGGATTCTATTGCTGTCTTCCTTTCAAGAAAGTATTTTATAGAAAATAGCATTAATAAAAGTGTTCATTAACACAAAACCAGTCTAAGCAGGGGAGGAATAATTCTCGCCTTGTGCGATCTTTCGAAACATTTTATATTCAATCGTTGAAGTTTGTTTGAAAGTCTGGAGGCTTCTGCACAGAAATCTTGTAAAATATTGATAAAAAGGGAAGTGCAAGAAAATGGGGTTTTTTGCTTATTTTTTATCATCTTCCAAAGCGGGCAGATTCCATTTGTAATATGCCGAAAGGCAGCGAATTGTTAAAATCACCGCGGCACCGATTCCCGCGGCGGCGGAAATGGAAATACTTGTAAAATATAATAGGCCCACGCAAACCGTGGCTCCGGCAAGAGAGGCCAGCGCATAGATATGCTTAACAAATATATAAGGAATATCTCCCGCCAGGGTGTCCCGCAATATTCCGCCACCTACACCGGTAATTAAACCTATAAAAATATGCAGCGTGAAAGTGTATTCCGGAAAAACCGCCACAGACGCGGTAACGCCTACAACGGTAAAGGCTCCTAAGCCTATAGAATCCATTAAAAATAATAAAAATTCATAAATTTTTTTTTGCCGCATGATACTGCGGCGTAGCGGCGCTATTAAAAATACAGCTGTCGTAATGGTTGCCGTAATGGAGTATATTGGTTGACTAAATACTGCTGGAGGCGTTCGTCCCAGGATAAGATCACGAATCACACCGCCGCCGAAGCAGGTAATCAAGGCCAGCATATACGCTCCGAAAATATCCATTTTTTTATGCATTGCAGTCACTACTCCGGAAACGGCAAAAGAAACAAGCCCCAAGATTTCAAGAACTATAATAAACATAAAACGATCTCCGCATTTTTACTAACCTTACGGCCAAAATTATGGTATCACATTCTGTTTGTGGTGTCAATCATACCGGAAAATAAGCGAAAAGAATGATAAGTCGTTTTGCGACAAGAACAGATTTGCTCTTATGCGTTCGATCAGAAGTATTTTAAAAGGGAAATAGAGAAAGTTGCGGTTGCTTTAGAAACATTGTGATTGGCTTTTGCTCTATATTATTCGGAAATCTATTGGGCAAGGCTTGTATGGATATTGTTCCTGTGATATAATAAAAAGAAAAAGGAGGAAGAGGGATGAAACCTAATTTTTTGATAATCAGTTCCGATCAGCATCGTTATGATTGTATTGGAATAAACGGCAACAGCACGATTCAAACACCGAATTTGGATCGATTAGCCGGGCAGGGATTTCTTTTCAGCAATGCGTATACCACTTGTCCGGTTTGTACGCCTGCAAGAGCAAGCTTTTTAAACGGACAATGGTCTTATGTACACGGATGCTTAACAATTCCGGAACATACTGAGCCGCAATGCGCGCTGCCGCTGCAAACACCGATGGTACCTCGTTTGCTCCGTGAGGCGGGATATTGCCAAAGCTATATCGGGAAATGGCATTTAGGGCGAAGGGATAACAGCGCTTATCATCCGTCTCCAATTGATGTCGGAATGGATTCGTATATTCCGGAAAGCGAATACGGTAATTGGTGCAGGGAAAATCATATAACATCCGCAAGATTTTCAAAAGCGGGTAGTATGGAACCTCGGGAAGATGAATTAAATCCGCGTAAAGTTTTTCAGAATCGGATTGATCCCATTGACCATACGCAAAGCAGGCTGCATTGGGGCGCAGATCAGACTATCGAGCAAATGAAGATGCTTTCAAAACAGGAAAAGCCGTTCTTTTTGCGGTGGGATCCTTCGGAACCGCACTTGCCCAGTATTGTACCCCGGGATTTTGCGGAAAAGTATCGGGCAGAAGATATTCCCCTTTGGGGAAGCGTGCATGATGAGCTTGTAAATAAACCGTATGCTTTGAGAAAATTGCGCAATGCTTGGGGACTGAACGGTATCAGTGATGAAGAAATCCGAGAGATGATACGTCTTTATTATGCTGAAATTACTTTATTGGATTATGAAATCGGCCGCGTGCTGCAAAGCTTGGAAGAACTGGGATTAGCGGAAAACACCGTTGTGATCTATACGACCGATCACGGGGATATGTGCGGATCCCATGGCTTTGTGGATAAGCATTATAACATGTATGAAGATATTACGCATGTGCCGCTGATTTTACGCTGTCCCGGAGAAACGCCGGCGCAAAAGGATATGTTCGTACATCATACCATTGATTTAGCTTATACCATTCTTCAGCTAGCCGGAATCAAAGTACCGGAAACGTTTCAAGGCGCCAGTTTGCTCAGCGACAATGGCCGTTCTTTTGCCGTGTCTGCTTATCATGGCGCGCAATTTGGTTTGTTTTCTCAGCGTATGCTGCGGCAGAGACGGTATAAGTATGTATATAACGCGACGGATATCGATGAACTGTATGATTTGCAGAATGATCCCTGGGAGATGGAAAATCTAATTTTTCAACCTGAACAACAGGAACGTATTGCGCAGATGCGCCGGGATCTATATCTGTTTTTGAAAGACAGCGGTGATCCGTTAATGGCTTCTATGTGGCCGCGTGAAGAATTGTTTAAAAATAAAAAATTAGAACGCTGAAATTTTTTCGCCTACAGAAAGAGATTTTTCAGCAAGTATATTTTTTTAGGAGAGTCTTCTTTGTTTTTGTGAAAACAGGTGGTTTTTGCCTTTTTCAGACTTGTTATTTTGCGGCGGCAGCTGAATTTGACGTTTGGCTGAAAGGAGAATGTGGGAAAAACCATTGATCCGGCAACGTTTTAAAGAAGGTTTTGATATTAGCAAGAATAGAAGACGAGCGGAAAATCTTTGATTTTTAAGTAACAGGGATTTCTTAGAAACAGTACACTATTTTTTAATATAAACGGGCAAGAATTGCCCGTTTTTTATATTTTGATTGTTGCGCTTTCCATTTTAGATTGTGTGAGCAATAGAACCATAGAGAAAAGAAACTCTCTTTTTGCAGGAATGTCGATATAAACCATTGCTTTGCGGTGAAAAATTTTTTAAATAAAAAGCCCCGCGGCGAAACTGCCGCAGGGCAAATCAATACATTTTATAATGCGTTTCTTCTACGCTCCTATTGGTTCAACAATAGTTAATCATTATTCTTTACTCTTATTCAATTTTTTTACGGAATGAAACATTGGACTCACATCTTCCTTTTTAAGTTTGCAGATGATTCGGTAAAGAAACATAAGCAACACTCCATAAAAATTTGTATAAAGGGAAAACTAAAGTAAGTAGCAAGGTTTAAATTATCATTGGACTATCTCTTCCTTTTTTAGGACTTGATAAAAATTCTGGTTCCGGTCATAAAAATTCCACCTTTACAGAAAATAGCTTTATCAATTTATAGTCCCATTGGATTCACGCCTTTCTTTTTTAAACTGAAAGAATTGAGAAAATCAAACATTAAAACCTATTTCTTTTATCTACATTTATATTATATTCATAATAAAGTGAAAAGTCAATACCCAAAATAAAAAATTTTTACAAAAATTTATCACTAAAAAACGATAAG
>CAJKLB010000028.1 GCA_905200615.1 uncultured Selenomonadales bacterium
AAGTTAATATTATGTTAATATTATGCTTTAAATAGAATAGAAAAGGAGCAGACAAAAATGAAAAAACTTTTAAGCGCTGTTGTTGTTTTGGCAATGCTGATATCTTGTTTTTGCATGATATCCGTATTTGCGGCGGAAAACAGCAACATTTTGTCGGAAGAAGAATCCACTTTCACGGGTTTGACGGAAGTTCCCTCTTCTTGGGGAAAACAGGGAAATTCTCCTGTGATGACGATTGCGGAAGATCCTACCGAAAGCGGAAACAAAGTTATGCAGTTCACGTCAACAAAAGCTTGGGAATCCCCTAAAATCAATATTGCCCAAAAAATAAAGGCGGCAATGGATGAAAGCAATCTTACCGAAGCGGAGTTCACAATTTCTATGCGGTTGTATGCTGTGGAAGAAAATCCGGCTGCCGTAGGGACTAAGGCGCTTGCGAGATTGGTGCTTCGCAGTCACAACGAGTTTTCTTTTTTGAAAGTATGGAGTGATGGCAATATTTATACAACTTTCTCCAGTGCGGGAACCGCTTATAATACATGGTATAATTTGACCGGAACCATTCAGGTGACAGCGGCGGATATGGAGTTATTTACACAGACCGCTGATTTGGATCTTTGCTTGGATTCTTTGAGTTCTTCGTCAGGAACTTCATATACGTTCTTCATTGATGATGTTACCGTTGCTTTCTCTGGAGAGAAAGAGACTGAAGTAAAAACAGTAGTAAACGGAAACGCGGAAGAAGGCACAACAGGTTGGGGATCATTTTCTCAAGGAAAAGGTGAGATTGCTTGGGTTGAAGGCGGCGCGAATGGAACGGCTCACGCCATTAAGTTTACGCCTTCAAATTCTGCCTATGCTTCCATAGCGTTTGATTTAGGTCCGGCAATCATTCAGGATGAAGCCAATGGATATAACGGAGCAGGCGCGGGAGAATATACAATCAGCTTCTGGGCAAAGACCGATAGTCCGGCGCCGGAAAACACCAAATTCAAGGTCGTGCTGAATTCACAAACTCATGTAAATGCAGATAAAGAAGGACAGATTAATGGCCTTGAGGGAGACGGCTATGTAAGCAGTTATATCTCTGGAGCTGAAATTGAATTGACGGATCAATGGAAAGAGTATGAAGCAAAGATAAAGGTTTCGGATGCTTATCTTAAAACAATCAAAGCATTGTATGCAGCAGATAATACCAATGCTTATCAGTTGATTCTTCGCCTTGATGGTGCAAATTCCGGCGATAAAGAATATGCCTTTGGAAAGCCGGATGCAGCCACTCCGTTTGTATATTATGTAGATGAAGTTGCTATATCGCAAGCGCAGGGAGAACAACCGACAGAACCGACAAACCCTGAAGAGCCGGCAAAAACAGAAGGAGTCACGATAAAAGTAGATTCTATAGAAGACGGTTCGGAGGTTTATGTAAGATTCCAGAACTTTACGGGACATATCGGCAACGGTAAAATGACGGTAAAAGTCTATAATACCGGCAGCAGAGATATCACGGTAAGACTGGAAGCGCGTATTGATGACGAAACAGTTTGGACAAATGTTGCTACGGGGCAAGATACGGTTATAGCGGCAGGCAAGGTAGCGGAACTTTCCGTTGCTTGTCCGGATACGGTAACCAGCGAAAAAGACGGCAAAGTAAAAACACCGTTTATGCTGCTGTTGCTGAAAGACGCTAAGGCGGGAGACAGCTTGACGGTATACGGCTTCAGTACGGAATCGATGGATACACAAAAACCGTCGCAGGTAGTAACGACGGGGAAAGCCAGCTTGAGCTTTGGCGTTACCACGCAGGCGTGTCCGACGGGCGACGTGTTGCCGGTTGCGATGATTACGGCTGCGGCTGCGGCTTGCGTAATGCTGGGCATTATCGTTACGGCAAAAAAGAAGAGAGAAACGGTATAACGGTTCTTTATAAAAGGTAAAGCGAGGGAACAAAACTCCCTCGCTTCAAACTGTAGATAAACCTGAAATTTGATTTTTTTGCGGCGGCAACGCCGCATTTATTTTTCCGGCGACGGGTGCGTCGAAAAAACTTATTATGAGCGAAAAACCGCTTGATGAATGATTTTTGAAGGGTACACGAGTGGTATACAAGGATGGAGTTTCGTCTTAAAATCAACGATTTTCGAGCGAGCGGCATCCCCTCGCTTTTTTTATAAATATAGTTATGATCTTTAAACTTAATAACCGACTGTTATATTCGCCTAAAAAGTCTTCGTGTCTTTTGAAGAAGATTCTAAAGCACGGAAAGCTTTAAAAATATTTTGGGAAATATCAGAAGCGGTAACGGAATAAATTCCCTTTTCTTCCTGAGCCGCTCTTCCCGCCGTACCATGAAGAAAAGAGGCAAGTAACGCCGCATTCAGAAGATTTTCGCGGCAGAGAAGAGCTGATGATGCTGCTATACCGGCAAGAACATCCCCGCTGCCGGCGGTGGCCATAGCTGGAGTACCCCATTGCGAAATAAATTGTTTTTCCTCGCTGCATATTACATTATAATTACTTTTTAAAAGTAAAGTAACGCCGGAACGGATAGCAAATTCTTTCGCATGGCCGATGGGATCCTGCTGTAATATTTGCATGTCCGTATCAAAAAGTCTGGCGGCTTCTCCGAGATGCGGTGTTATGATAATCGGGCATCGGGCGGCTTTGAGCTTTTCTGCGCTGCAGAAATAAAGAGCGTCGGCATCAAGTACCAAGGGTACGGTACAATACGCTAATACCGTTTCCAGCAATGCGGCGTTTTTTTCTTTGCGGCCAATGCCGGGACCCAGTAGAATAACATCTTTATCCTGTATAAAATTATGCAGAATGGGGCTATCGGTTATAGCTGCCGCGTTTACCATGATTTCCGGATGGCGTCCGTTATAATAAGCGGCACAATCCTCCGGGACCAGCATGCTGACTTTTCCCGCACCGCATCGCAGAGCGGAAATGGCAGCCAGCTCTCCGGCGCCTTCCATACCGCGGCTGCCGGCAATGACGCCTACATGTCCGTTGCTTCCTTTATGCGCCGTGTTCTTTATGGGAGGCAGAAGCGCTTGAATATCGGTAAGTTCAGGCTCAAGCACATGAAAATGACGGGGAAAAATACCAATGTCGGCAACCGTTAGTTGACCGCATGCATCCGCGCCTTTCCCCAAAAAATGCCCCAGCTTTTTACAACCGAAAGTTACGGTGCTGTCCGCTTGAACACACATGTCTGTCAGTCCGTTATCACAGGAGAGCCCGGATGGGACGTCTATGGATATTACCGTTGCCCGTGCGCGCAGTTCATTAATTGTTTCAGCGGCCTTTTTTTCCGCCCCGGAAAGCTGTCCGTGGAAGCCGATGCCGAAAAGCGCGTCTATTACGCAGTCATAGTCGGCGTCGGGCGCAGAAACAATCAGCGGTTTGATTTTTTCATAGTAAAAAGCCGCGTGCGCACTTAATTTTTCCGGATCGCCCAGAACAATAACATCAGTTTGAATGCCGGCGCGGGTTAAAAGATCCGCGCAGACAAAACCGTCGCCGCCGTTATTCGAACACCGGGCATACACCAAGACATAGTGAAAATACTTGGCTTTTTCAAATACGGCCTTTCCCGCCCGAGCCATGGCTTCTAACGGAGAAAGGCCCAGCGCGAACGCCTCTTTTTCAGAGTCCTGCATCTCTTTTGCGGTTAAAACGGGTTTCATTCTGTGTCCTCCCAATTTTCGGAGATTTCGTTTAATACGTCGGTAATCGTATCCCATTCAAAGCCCCGGCGGGCAAGAAAATCCCTGATCTTCCGACGTCGTAATTTTCCCTCTGCCTTGCGGTATCTTTCCGCTTGCTTTTCTGCCAACGCTTTGGCACAGGTAAACTGATCCTCTTCATCCAGTGCTTTTAATGAATTCTGTATGATTTCATAATCAATTCCCTTTTCTCTTAATTTATACTCAATGGCTCGCCGGCCTAAGGTTTTGTTTCCGGAAATAAAATTTTCAGCCAGGGCCGCGTCGTTCAGATATCCCAATTCTTGCAAGCGGGTAATTGCCTGTTGAATAGCTGTTTGGGAAAATTCTTTTTTGGCTAAAAAATCCCGCATTTGCTTTTCTGATTTTTCACTGTGCGACAGATGCATAAAGGAAGCTGATAGTGCCCTCTTGGATTCGTCCTCCTCCATTAGGCGGGAGAGAAACGCGTTTTCCAGCTGCATGCCGGCGGCTAAACGGTAAAGTGCAGCCAGCTCGTCCGATACGGAAAAAGAATATTGGCCGTCCACAAATACGCTGATACGGTTTGCGTTATGCTTTTGCCGCTCTAATTTTGTGATTTGGGGCATGATGGAATCACCTCAACGTGATTATACTCCGTTTTTGCAAGAAATACAACAAATTTTGATTGCTCCTGTTGACGAAACTTATGTTTCTTTGATAGAATATTTCAATAAATAATAAGGACTTGTTCTATGATATATTTTATTGTGAATCGGCTTTCCGGGAAAGGGAAAGGCGCGGTAACGGCGGAGCGTATTGAACGCTATTTACAGCAGAAAAAAATTGAATATCAAATGGTAACCACAGCATATAAGGCTCATGCCGTAGAACTTGCGGCTCAACTGTGCGCGCGGAAAGATTGTACCGCGTTGGTGGCCGTTGGCGGTGACGGAACTTTTTCTGAAGTATTAAACGGTATGGATCTCCGTATTCCTTTGGGGTTAATTCCTTCAGGTACAGGGAATGATTTCATTCGCAGTATCCCTGCCGGAAAAACGCTGGAGCAGCAATTGGATGCGATTATCGAAAGCCGTACTTGTCCGATTGATTTTATTCAGGCCAATGACCGACGCAGCATCAATATCGCCGGAACGGGCTTCGATGTGGATATTCTTTTGCGCCAGGCGGGACTTCGGCGGTATTTGGACGGATCCCTTAGTTATTTTGCCGCGTTGATTCTTACTGTTTTTTGCCTGAAGTTTCGGCAGTTCCGGATCAGAGTTGACGGCAAGGAACTGATTGATACCTCCGGCCTTTTACTGTGCGCGGCTAACGGCAAGTACTTTGGCGGCGGGCTGCCCATTTCTTTGGATTCTTCTCCTGATGACGGCGTAATGGAACTGGTTCTTGTAAAAAAGATGCCTCGGATTATGATTCCGTATATGTTGGTGCAATTTTTGAGGGGAAAAATTAAAAATATAAAAAAGTATGTGGAATTTCGCCGCTGCAGTCGCATTGAATGCAGCGTGACGCCAAAGGTCGATATTCAGCTTGACGGAGAGCTTTTCGACATGCCGGTTTTTACTTGCACTCTTTGCCGGGGCGGGTTGAAGCTTTTTCTGTAAGAACGGAAAACTTCCTTTGAAAAACACGTATTTTTTGCAGTTGTCTTTCAAAGAATATACGTAAGCGCTATCGGTTTTTGTTGCAAAGACAGAGATTTTCCTTTATAATAAAAAAGAAAATAATTTTTACGGAGGAGTTAACGATATGTTGGTTTCGGCAAAGGACATGCTGAACAAGGCCAAGGCGGGTAAATATGCCGTAGGACAGTTCAACATCAATAATTTAGAGTGGACAAAGGCAATTCTTTTAACGGCTAATGAATGCGCTTCGCCTGTTATTTTAGGTGTATCGGAAGGCGCGGGAAAGTATATGTGCGGGTATAATACTATTGTGGGGATGGTAAACGGTATGTTAGAGACATTAAAAATTACCGTTCCTGTTGCGCTTCATCTGGATCACGGCAGCTACGAGGGGGCCTATCAGGCAATGAATGCGGGATTTTCTTCGGTAATGTTTGACGGTTCGCATTATGCCATTGATGAAAATATTGAAAAAACCAAACAAATCATCAATGATGCCTCGGCTAAAGGAATTTCGGTAGAAGCGGAGGTAGGCGCTATCGGCGGCGAAGAGGACGGCGTTCTCGGCGGCGGCGAGGTAGCCGATCCGGCGGAGTGCAAGATGATTGCGGATTTGGGCGTAACTATGCTTGCGGCGGGTATCGGAAACATCCACGGTAAATATCCGGCAAACTGGCAGGGACTGCGCTTTGACACGCTGGAAAAGATTCAGGCGCTTACCGGTGAAATGCCTTTGGTACTGCACGGCGGCACGGGAATTCCCGCAGACATGATTCAAAAGGCTATTTCCCTTGGCGTTTCCAAGATTAATGTAAATACCGAATGTCAGCTGGCATTTGCGGCGGCTACCAGAAAATATATTGAAGCCGGCAAAGATTTAGAAGGGAAGGGATTTGATCCCAGAAAGCTGCTTGCGCCGGGCTTTGAAGCGATTAAAGCCACGGTAAAGGAAAAAATGGAACTTTTCGGTTCGGTGAATAAAGCTTAAAATAGACCCTTACAGAGCCGCGGAATATTTTTCAAAGACCTGTAAGGGTCTTTTTTTACTGTAGCTTTTTGTATAAAAACACCTTTTTTGCAAATAATTTGATAGCACCGCTACATATTTGTTGAGGAGGTTTTTATGCAGACCTACAGTAAGGTAAAAATATGCGGTGTGGATACTTCAAAGCTTCCGCGGCTGAAAAATGCGGAGATGAATGAGCTGATACAGAAAATAAAAGCCGGCAGCCGTGAAGCAGAGGAAAAATTTATTTACGCAAATTTACGTTTGGTACTTTCGGTAGTGCAGCGCTTTGCCGGACGCGGCGAAACGCCGGATGATTTATTTCAGGTAGGCTGTATTGGATTGATTAAAGCGGTAAAAAATTTTGATACCGGTCATAATGTACGCTTTTCTACCTATGCGGTACCCATGATTATCGGCGAGATCCGGCGATTTTTACGGGATAATAACTGTATACGGGTCAGCCGTTCGGTACGGGATCTGGCTTATAAGGCTATGCAAATGCGGGAAACGCTCTCTGCCTCGGGTGGAAGAGAAGTCACCAACGAGGAAATTGCCAAAGCGTTAAATGTAAGTGTTTCGGAAGTGGATAACGCGCTGGAAGCGGTAGTGGATCCCGTTTCTATTTTTGAGCCCGTATTCCGTGACGGAAACGACGCGGTATTTGTTGTAGATCAAATCAGTGACACGTCACAGAGCGATGTAAAATGGACGGAGCATCTTGCTTTGCGTCAGGCGTTGACAAAACTGGACAAAAGGGAATATAATATAATCAACATGCGTTACTTTGCGGGAAAAACGCAAATGGAGATAGCAGAGGAAATCGGGATATCGCAGGCACAGGTGTCCCGACTGGAGAAAAGTGCGCTGGAACGTATGAAAAAGTTTATGTAAAGGACGAGCTTAAAAAATGAAGGCGATACCCAATATACTCTCTTTTGCCCGGCTGGCGCTTTGCCCGGTTTTTGTATGGGCGTTCTTTTATCGTTCGCCGATCGTGGCCTTTGCAATTTTTGCCGTTGCCTCCTTACTGGATGTGGTGGATGGGTTTATTGCCAGGCGGTTTCACGCGATTACCACCTTGGGTAAAATTTTAGATCCCGTGGCGGATAAAATTTTACAGTTCAGTGCGGCGGTATGTTTTACGGTAAAAGGGATTTTGCCTTTGTTTGTGGTGATTATCATAGGACTGAAAGAATTGATGATGCTGATCGGCGGCGGCGTGATTTCCAAAAAACGAAAGAACATGGTGTACTCCAATCAATTCGGTAAAATTGCTTCCTTTTTTACGTCAGCCAGTCTTGGTTTAATGTTTTTTGTGGATAATTATTTGAATTTTGCCGCTCCGGTTATTTACGGAATCTTGTATGCTTCGGTGACTGTGAGTATTTTATCTTTGGTGCAATATGCGTATTTCACAATATTCGCGCCGAAAAAAACGGATAAAGGGTTGCCTAAAAAATAAAAGTGTTATATAATAAAAGAAATTATGCATGATGAAAAAGAGGAGTAAAGGCAGAGCCTTCCTTATCAGAGAGCGCTCCACGGGCTGAAAGGGCGCAGGCAGGCGGCTTTGAAGTAGCTTTTGAGTGCCCCGGATGAACAGGCAAGTAGTTCGGGCGGCCGGCAGCCGTTATTCTGCTTTTGAGCGCCGTCAGAGGAAAAAAGGTGGTACCGCGTAAGTTCATTGCGTCCTTTTATAAAGGGGCGCTTATTTTTTTGATTTTTCAGTAAAGGAGTTTGTAAAAATGAAAGAGATTGCAAAACAGTATGATCCTTCAACCGTTGAGGAACGGCTGTATCGGCAGTGGATGGAAAAGGGATATTTTCATACCGAGGTAGACAAAAGCAAAAAACCCTTTACTATTGTAATGCCGCCGCCGAACATCACCGGCCAGCTGCATATGGGCCACGCCCTGGATAATATGATGCAGGATGCCGTAATCCGTTTCAAACGTATGCAGGGTTATGCCGCGCTGTGGGTGCCGGGTACGGATCATGCCAGCATTGCTACGGAGGTAAAGATTGTTGACGCTATCGCCAAAGAGGGCTTGAAGAAAGAAGATCTCGGAAGAGAAAAATTCTTGGAGCGCGCCTGGGAATGGAAAAAACAGTACGGCGGCAGAATCGTACAGCAGCTTAAAAAATTGGGTTCCTCCTGTGATTGGCAGCGGGAACGCTTTACGATGGATGAAGGTTGCTCTAAGGCTGTTACCGAGGTGTTTATTCGGCTGTATAATAAAGGCCTTATTTATCACGGCAGCCGTATTATCAACTGGTGCCCCGAGTGCCGCACCGCGCTTTCTGATGCAGAGGTAGAATACGAAGAACAGGCTTCGCATCTTTGGCATATGCGCTATTATACGCCTGACGGCAGCCAATACATAACGGTTGCCACTACACGCCCGGAAACCTATATGGGCGATACGGCCGTGGCGGTGCATCCTGAGGATGAACGGTACAAAAATTTAGTGGGAAAAACCGTTGTTTTGCCGCTGATGAACCGGGAAATTCCTATCATTGCCGATGAATATGTGGAAAGAGAGTTCGGCAGCGGCGCGGTAAAGATCACTCCTGCACATGATCCGAACGACTTTGAGGTTAGCCTTCGGCACGATTTGCCGGTGATTCGCGTGATGGAGGATGACGGTACCATTAACGAACAGGGAGGTATTTTTGCCGGTCTAAAGCGAGAGGAAGCGCGCAAAGCTGTTGTGCAAGCTCTTACCGAATGCGGCTGCTTGGTAAAAACCGAGGATTACACGCATAACGTGGGAACCTGTTATCGCTGTCACAGTGCGGTAGAGCCGATTATTTCCAAACAATGGTTTGTAAAAATGGAATCCTTGGCGGCGCCGGCGTTAGAGGCTGTAAAAAGAGGTGATACGGAATTTATTCCCGAGCGCTTCAGTAAAATTTATTATAATTGGCTGGAGAATATCCGCGATTGGTGTATTTCCCGTCAGCTTTGGTGGGGACACCGCATTCCGGCTTATTATTGCGACGCCTGCGGCCATACCGTTGTGGCGGAAAGCATGCCGGAGGAGTGTCCCAAATGTGGTCATACGCATTTCCATCAAGACGAGGATGTGCTGGATACTTGGTTCTCCTCGGCATTGTGGCCGTTTTCAACTTTAGGCTGGCCCGAAAAGACGCCGGAGCTGGATTTCTTCTATCCTACCAGCGCGTTGGTGACGGGATATGACATTATCTTTTTCTGGGTAGCCAGAATGATGTTTTCCGGTCTGGAGCAGATGGGGCAGGTGCCCTTTAAAACCGTGCTGATTCATGGTATTGTTCGGGATTCTCAAGGTAGAAAGATGAGTAAGAGTTTAGGCAACGGTGTCGATCCTTTAGAGGTGATTGAAAAGTACGGAGCCGATGCGCTGCGCTTTTCACTGGCTATGGGCAATTCTCCCGGCAATGATATGCGTTTTTATTGGGAAAAGGTAGAGGCTTACCGCAATTTTGCCAATAAAATATGGAACGCGGCTCGTTTTGTGATGATGAATATAGAGGGGAAAGAACTGCGTGATCCCGCGGCATGTGAATTAGATGCGAGTGATCAGTGGATTCTTTCAAAATATAACGAGTTGGTGCAGGGAGTAACCAAGAGCTTGGAAAACTATGAGTTGGGGATCGCCGTGCAGAAACTGTATGATTTTATCTGGAGTGAATATTGCGATTGGTATATTGAACTGACCAAATCCCGTTTACACGGCGAGGACACGAACGCGATGCTCACAGCTTGCAGCGTACTGAATTATGTGTTGGCCAATACGCTGAAGCTGCTGCATCCGCTGATGCCTTTTATTACTGAGGAGCTTTGGACGTCTCTTCCGGGAACGGGTGAAAGCATTATGATTTCACAGTGGCCCGAGGCACGGGAAGAATTTGCTTTTGACCGCACAGCCTTTGACGCGGTAATTGAAATTATTAAAAATATTCGTAATTTGCGCGGTGAAATGAATGTTCCCTCCGGCAAAAAGACAGATATTTTCATTTATGCGCCTGAAATGGAGCAAAAAATGATTCCTTCAGGGATGTATATCCAGCGGTTGGCCGGCGGCACTAAGGTAGAATTTTTGAATAAAAAGCCGCAAAACGCGGGAGAATTTGCTGTGATAGTCTGCACAGGAGCCGAATGCTTTATTCCCTTGGGTGAACTGGTGGATATTCAAAAAGAGCTGGCAAGGCTTGCAAAAGAACGGGATACGCTCAACGGCGAGCTTCAACGCGCGAATGGAAAATTGAATAACAAGGGCTTTGTGGAAAAAGCTCCCCAGAAGCTGGTGGAAGAAGAACGGGCAAAAATTGAAAAATATACTCAGATGCTGACAAAAGTCGAAGAACGGATTCAAGCCCTTTCGGAGCTGAAAGCATGAGTCTGCGGCCTACACTGCGGTATCGGCGCATCAGTGATATTCCTGTAGAGAAACTTCGGCAGATGGGAATTCGTTTAGTGCTTGCGGATATGGATAATACGCTGGCGCCTTGGCATAGTACGGAAGTTCCCCCCGAATTTATCACTTGGATAAAAAACGTACGGCAGGCGGATATTGAGGTTTTGATGCTTACCAACAGCAAGGGAAGAAACGTCGATGTTACGGCGTGGCGATTGGGAATTGACGCGGTAAAAGACGCAAGGAAACCCATGAAAGAGAATACAAAAAATCTTTTGGCACGAAAGAAAATAAAGCCGGAAGAAACACTGATTGCAGGAGATCAGATTTTTACCGATATTCAGCTGGCCAACGCTTTGGGGGCAAAAAGCGTGCTGCTGGAGCCGCTTTCTAAAAGAGAATGGTGGTGCACAAAAGTTTTTAATCGCAGCCGCGAAAAGTTGATATGGCCGTTTCTGTTTCGAAAATAGATGTGTCAATACGGTTTTTGCATATTTTTTTCAGATAGTTCTATACAAAACCGCGAAAATATGATATGATAAGGATGAGAGAAAATGGAAAAGCTTCTACAGGAAAAATTTCCTCAGGCGGAAGCATTCGTTGTTTCCAATCCGGCGGATATTTTTTATTTAACCGGCTTCTTCTGCAGCGATAGTCTTCTATTATACGGAACGTCCCCTGTGCTGGTAACAGACAGCCGCTATGCCGTTGCCGCGAAAAGCGCGCGGGCGGAGGTTAGAATTGTTTCCGGATCGTATATCGAGGGAATCACTCAGGCCGCGAAACAAAAGGGATACCGTGTAATGGGAATTCAGGAAGAGCATCTGCGGACGGAAGAATATCTTTTCCTAAAAAAAGAAGAGTTCTCTCTTCTTTCAACCCACGGAATTTTTTGCAGCCTGCGGGCGGCGAAAACCGAGCGGGAAGTTCAAGCGATTCGGGCTGCGCAAGCCGTTACGGACCGCTCGTTTGAGCGATTCCTGCCTTTTATATCGGAAGGCGTAACCGAAAAGCAGCTGCGCGCCAGACTGGAATTTTTATTGTTTGATTCCGGCGCTGACGGGTTAGCTTTTGAAACCATTGTGGCCGGCGGTGTTAACGGTGCATTGCCCCATGCTGTTCCTTCGGATCGGCCGATAAAAAAAGGTGAATTTATTACTTTCGATTTTGGTGCCCGGGTAGGCGGCTACTGCAGCGATATGACGCGTACCGTAGCTTTGGGATGCGTGAGCACACGGCTTTTGGAAATTTATGAGGCAGTGGATAAGGCGCATGAAGCAGGCGCTGCCTGTTTAAAAGCGGGAATATCCTGCCGAAAAGCCGATGAAGCTGCAAGACAGGTACTTTTCGAAGCCGGTTTGGGAGAATACTTTACACATTCTTTGGGTCACGGAGTAGGTATTGAAATTCACGAGCAGCCGCGGCTTTCACAAAAAAGTGAGGATATTTTAGTTCCGGGGCACGTGGTTACCGTGGAACCGGGTGTTTATATAGAAGGTTTTTGCGGGGTAAGAACCGAAAATATGTATGTAATTTCCCTCTCCGGCCATGAAAATTTGACGGGGACGGATAAAAAATTAATAAAATTATAATACTATACAGGAGGAAACTTTAATGATTTCAGCAGGCGAATTCAGAAAGGGCATTACAGTGGAGATTGACGGCAATGTTTACGTGATTGTAGACTTTTTGCATGTGAAACCCGGTAAAGGCGCCGCTTTTGTAAGAACCAAAATTAAAAATGTAATGACGGGTCAGGTTCTGGAACGTACGTTTAACCCCAACGAAAAATATCCGTTGGCGCACATTGAGCGCAAAGAGATGCAATATCTTTATAATGAGGATGATCTCTATTATTTTATGGACAATGAAACGTATGATCAGATTGCGCTGAATAAGGATCAGGTGGACGCGGCATTGCCGTATTTAAAGGATAGTTTAGTGGTTTCCATTAAATTTTATAAGGGAAACGCTTTTTCCGTAGAAGCGCCCAACTTTGTTGAGTTTGAAATTATTGACGCTGAGCCCGGCGTGAAGGGCGATACCGCTACCAACGTTACAAAGCAGGCCACGATTGAAACAGGTTATAAGGTTAACGTGCCGCTTTTTGTAAATGTGGGTGACAGAATCAGGATCGATACACGAACCGGCGAATATATGGATCGTGTAAACTGATTGTTTCCCTAAAATTAAAGGAGGAAATTTTTATGTCAGTTGAAAAAAAAGTTGCGTATCTGAAGGGACTCGCTGAAGGGTTAAACATTTCCGAGAATACTGCGGAAGGAAAAATGCTTCTGGCAATTGTTGACGCGTTGAATGCTGTCTCTGATGAATTAGAAGGTGTAGATGAAGAGCTGAAGCAGCTGAATGAATACGTGGAAGAGGTTGACAGTGATTTAATGGAGCTGGAAGAGGACTTTTACGACGATGACTGCGACTGTGACGACTGCGATGATGACGATTGTGATTGCTGCGATTGTGACGATTGCGATGAGGATGACGACTTTGATTATGACGAATATGAATGTCCCCAGTGCCATGAAATTGTAAGTTTCAGCGGTGATTTTGCCGAGAATGAGCTTGTTTGCCCTAATTGCGGCGCAAGTCTTGTAGAGAAATAACAAAAAGAAACCGGTTCTTTTTAATGAACCGGTTTTAATTTATTAAAAAAACCACATAAAACTTTCGTTTTGCGTAACCTTTTCTCAGCGTGTCAAAAAGGTTCTCTCCATCTCTTTTAAAGGCGTGGGGCACCGGGCAAACTCCCGGTTGTCGGAAAGAAAGAAGTCAAAATTTTATCCCAAAGAGCGCAGGAGGGGCGTAAAACGTCCTGAGGAGCCGTTTACCGGAGAGGAACCCTTTCGATGTGATATATAAAAATTTTTTATATCTATTTGTTAACAGGCTTTTCGATAGACTGAGAAAAGAGGCGTTGTTTGCGCCTCTTTTCTGTTTAACCTAAAAACGTCATGGGAATAAGAGCCACATCGGAATGACCTTCACAGGTGATTTCTAAAATTACCCTGTTTTTAGCCTGCACGTTTTCACCGGCAGTAATCGTAAACGCGGTGGAAGCGCCTTCTTTTTGTTCCATCCGATTCACCAAAATATTTTTCTTTCCGCCGCAAACACTCCAGCCCTCCGGTAAAATAAACCGCAGTTCAAAATGTTTTTGAGAGCGAAACTTGTTTTTTACCGTGACTTTTACGCCGATTTCGCCTCCGGGCTCAATGTCCGGCGCGCGATCATAATCAATTTGGACGCTTGAAAGAATGAAATCCATTGTAAAAGAATACGGTGAACGCATGGAAAGCTCTTTTACAAAAGCGCTTCCGTAAAATTTTTCCGTATCTTTTGGGCTGAATGTTGTAGCGGATTCAACGATCTGAACGGATTTGTTTTTAAGCATAATGGGGTGCATTGCGGTAATCGTATCTGTAAGCGCCGTACAGGAAAGCGGAATCCCGTAAGCCGCGCCCCGGTTTATGGCTACCGTAACAATGCTGTCTCCGATATATTCACGCCAATCGTCGGGAATAATTTTTGTGCCGTGCATAATCCCAAGCACGGATCCCGCTGTTGCTGCGGTGCAGTCGGTATCATCTCCGCAATTTACGGCAAGGATCAATGTCTTTTTAAAGTCTCCTTCCCCGTAGAGCAGGCCGATAATAGCATAAGCTACATTGGCCGGAGCCTGAAACCACCCCAACTCCGGATCCGCAAGGGAGGCCTTGGTAACTGCTTCACGGGCTTCCTGCCAGCTTTTTCCGCTTTCATAGGCATCCACCACGGTCTTTACAAACTGATACAGTCTGCATGTTTGCGGAACATTGGAAAGACCGATTTCTATCAATTTTTTAATATCTGAAATCACAAAAGCGGCGCTTTCAAGCGCGGCCACAAAAAGCGTTGCGTAAGTACCTTCGGACATACCGTGATCCACACAGGCATCCATATAGCCAAAACGCAAGGTCTCCTCAATAAGGCACGGATTCAGGCAGGCCCAAACTTCAGTACGGATCCAAGCGCCGTTGGAATGCTTCCATTCATTTTGATATTCTCCTGAAAGCGGCGGAACCAATCCGCGCGTCATATTGGCTTTGCCGATGCCGTATTCATTCCAGTAGGGGGAAATATATTCCTGCCAGTATTCGCCTAAAATACGCTCATTTAATTTCTGCGGCCCGTTTTCAAGCAGCGCCAGCAGCCATATAAGCTGAAGATCAAGGTCATCATTGGGCAAAGGATTTCCCGGAGGGGACGTAAAACCTGAGATATCCAATACCTGCTGCTTTCCCTCAAAAGGCGTGCCGAGGGTTCCCCCGATATTTTTTCCCAGCCAACACGCATAAATTTTATCCCGAAGCTCATCTTTGTTTAATTGAATCATGATAAAAATCTCCCGTATGTTTTAAATTTATAATAATGATACCATAACGCTTTTGAAATTTCAATAGAAATTTCAGATATTTAAGGTAATGTACAAAAATTTAAAAATAAGCAAAACCCAATACACGCAAAAAATAAACATGAACAAATATGCACATATGCATTAATAAAAAATCACCTTTATTTTGCGCTTTTTATAATTGTGATTATTCTTCTTGCTGCCGATGTTCCCTCAGTGCCTTCGCAAGGGCGTCAAGATGCGCGGTATTCTTTTTATTTTTTCCGTTTGTATCCAAAAGCGGCATTCCCTCTTTGTCAACGGTCAATGTAGGACAGCACCAACCGCCCTCATCATGTTCGTTCCACGCATATACTAAAACAGAATTGGGCATATTGGCGCCGGGATTTTTTCGGATTTCACCCAAGACTTCGGCCGCGTGCGCATAGATTTCCTGCGGAGTTCCGGTCAGGGTATAATAACCGCCGTAATCTCCCGCCCATGAAACCGGATTTTCCAACCTTGGGCGCGTATCACGTCCGCAGGTTATATGAGGAATAATACCGATTCGGTCACTGTACTGATATTTTAATGTATCTATCATTCTATCTTTTGCGCAGAGTGCTTTATAAGATTCCCCCGGGTGTTCGGCGCCGCAGCTATACGCGCTGATCGCTTCAAAACCGTTATCAAGCAGTGAAGATATAATGATAGGATTTGCCGTACCTGCCATAGCTACAAAATAAATATTTTCTGTTACTCCGGCTTCGAGGGCTTCTTTTTTTATTTTTTGAATCAGCTCCGGCTTTGCGCGAAACCCGTCATATACAAAAATTACAGGCCGGCCGCTTATGGTAAAATAATATTTCTGCCGCATACAAAAATAAAGTTCCTGGAATGTTTCCTCATCAAGTGAATGCACATTGATAATGGCGCACATTTTAATTTTGTCTCTATATTGAGAAACCATATGCTGGCGACGGGCATAACTCATGGGATCATGATTGCAATACCAGCAATAGGCAAAATAATCGATTCCCGCCTTGACGGCTAATTCTGCCTCCTGATCAAACTGAGCCTGATCCGCCTTACCGAATACGAGTGTATTTTTATCCTTTACAACACTGAAATAAGGCGCCATAAAGTGATATTGTGCCGGTGAAAGCGCTTTAGCCACCTGCTGCGAAACATTACTCGCGGTTTCATCGGTGGTGAAATAGGCGTCCCACCGAATCACACCGAATGTGGTTTTTTTACTGCGTTTAATGGGCGGGATTACCACTGTTGATTTTATTTCCTGTTGGAATTCACCGCCCTCTACAGTGAATTCTTTTATTTCAATATCAGGAAAGATTTCTTCATCCTGAACAAAATAAAGAACAAGGCTTACAAGGCGCGCGCCTTCTATTTTTGACCAGAGTCCGCTGAGCACCGTCCATTCTTTACCGGTCACGGTGGCGTCGGCCGCACAGTAATAAGAGGTTGACTCCAGCCCTAAATATTCCATCGTGATCTTATAATAAAGATGCAGCGTAACCGGTTGAGCGTCCTTTTCTTTCAGCCGCAGAACATATTGTCCCCGATACCCCGAACAGTCCCCCAGCAGAGTTAACAAATTTACCGCCAAAGAGGAATATTTAAATTTCCTTTGAGTAACGAGCAAGTATTCGTTGTTTTGTTCAATAATCGCCTGCCCTTCACCGAAAATATGCTTTTGAATTTCCGGCCGCGCAAAATTTTTGATAAGATCCATTTCTTTTTCTCCCTCACTTTTTATTGCTTCAGCAAATACACTGAATTTTTATGTCTTTTATGCCTATCCTTTACCGGATAACTGAATTATATCATAATCAAACGGGTAAATCAATACGTCAATATATTTGCACTTTTGGGCTTTTATGATATAATGAATCAATAAAACGGTGGGAGAATTGCTTTGATAGAACTGAAAAACGTAAGGATTCCTCTTGATGCGGATGAAAAAGCCATAAAATGCATTGCGGCAAAAAAGCTGCGCGTAAAGATCTCTCGGATAACGGGGATATGCTTCTTAAAAAAATCAATAGACGCGCGGAAGAAAAATAATATTTTTTACGCGGCCTCCTTAGGAATAAACATAGAAGGCGGCGAACTTGATGTTATAAAAAATTCAGGCAGCGCCGAGGTAAGTTTATACCAGGAACCCCCGCTGTGCTTCCCCCGCGTTCAAAAACAGGAATCCGGTCCGCGTCCTGTCATCTGCGGTGCCGGTCCGGCAGGTCTTTTTGCCGCACTGATGCTGGCAAAAGCAAACTTGCGTCCTATTGTGATAGAACGCGGTGCCGATGCCGATACACGAATTCAAGCAATAGAAAACTTTTTTCAATACGGAAAGCTTGATCCTGACTGTAATGTGCAGTTCGGAGAAGGCGGCGCCGGAACTTTTTCCGACGGCAAGCTGACCACAAATATTCATGACATCCGCTGCCGTACCGTTTTAAGAACCTTTGTTGAATGCGGCGCGCCGGAAGAAATTCTTTACCTTTCAAAACCGCATTTGGGAACAGATCTTTTAGCCGGTATTATAAAAACGCTGCGGCAAAAAATTCTTTCCTTGGGGGGAGAAATCCGTTTTCACACAAAGCTTACCGATATTCATATAAAAAACGGAAAACTTTTTGGCGTTTCCGTAAATACCGTGGAAACAATAGAAACCAATCGATTGATTCTTGCCGCCGGACATAGCGCCAGGGATATTTTTACTTTGTTAGAACAAAAATCGGTGCGGATGGAACAAAAACCTTTTTCTATCGGGGTGCGAATCGAGCACGATCAGGAAAGAATCAATAAAATACAGTATGGAACGTTTGCATCACGATTGGGAGCGGCTGATTACAAATTGGCCTGTCATCTGCCGTCCGGACGCGGAGTTTATACTTTTTGCATGTGTCCCGGGGGAGAGGTGATTGCTGCGGCCAGTGAGCCGGAACATCTGGCGGTCAATGGCATGAGCCGTTTTGCCCGTAACGGAAAAAATGCCAATGCCGCGCTTCTCTGCGATGTTTTGCCCAAGGATTTTGCCTCTGATGCCGTACTGGCCGGCATAGAGTTCCAAAGAAAATATGAACAGGCGGCTTTCCTCGCCGGGGGCGGAAAGTATCGGGCTCCCGCGCAGCTGTTAAGGGATTTTATGCAGGGTGTTCCTTCTGTCACCGGGGGCAGCGTTATCCCTACCTATCCTTTAGGCGTAAAATGGACCGATTTAAAATCCTGCCTGCCCGATTTTGCTTGTTCTGCGTTGAGAGAAGCGATTCCGTTATTGGATAAAAAAATGCCCGGGTTTTATGATCCCGACGCGGTGCTTACTGGGATAGAATCCCGGTCTTCTTCTCCTGTAAGAATTTTGCGCGATGAAACTTTTCAGGCTTCCGTCAGGGGAATTTATCCGTGCGGGGAAGGGGCAGGTTACGCCGGCGGAATTATGTCTGCCGCGGTAGACGGAATAAAAGTTGCCCAAGCTGTTTTACAGGAATGAAAGGAATAAAAATGTCTTTGCTGAATGCTCTTACCGGTGTCTTTGTGAATACGGCCGCCATTTTAATCGGCTGTGCCGTGGGTTTGATTTTTAAAAAAGGAATTCCCGAAAAATTCGGTTCGGCTGTAACCGCGGCGGTAGGACTTTGCGTGCTGTTTATCGGTATTTCCGGAACACTGAAAACCGTTTCTTCCGTTGACGCGCAAACAGGGGAAATAACGATACAAAGCGCTAATACGCTGGTTATGATCTTGGCAATGGTAATAGGCGGTATTCTCGGTACAGCATGGAACCTGGATGATAAAATCAATCGGTTAGGCGGTTTTGTTGAAAAACGTTTTCATAAAAAAGAGGGAAAAAACGGTTCTGTCGCGCAGGGATTCGTTAACGCCACATTGCTGTTTTGTATCGGCGCCATGGCGATTACCGGACCGATTGAATCTGCTCTGAACGGCGATCACAGTACTCTTTTTGCAAAATCCGTACTTGACGGCATAAACGCGATGATTTTTACTACAAGTATGGGCATGGGGGTGTTCTTCAGCGCCGTACCCGTATTTCTCTATCAGGGAATTATTGCTGTGTTAGCTTATTTTGCCGGGGCTGCTTTTCTTACCGATGCGATGAATGTACAAATTATTGCTGTGGGATCTTTAATCATTATAGGTCTTTCCCTGAACCTTTTGGGAATCACCAAAATAAAAGTAGCTAACTTTTTGCCGGCAGTGTTTTTAGCTCCGTTTTTTCAGCTTTTATTTACGTATCTTTCTCCTTTTATCAAGTGACTTCTTCTTTTAGGCCGTATTATTACGGCCATTTTTTTATAAGATATCAAAATTCAATCTTGACTCGTGCCTTTACTTGTGCTATACTCCAAATATAAATAAAAAATTAAAAATTTTTTAAAAATTATAAATGGAGGAGATTGTTTTGAAGAAGAAAATCGTATATCTGGTAGTCGCGGTCCTTCTTGCCGGATTGTTACCTGCGGCACAGGCAAGCGCGGCAGCCGGCGAAAAAGCGGTAAAAATCAACGCTACCACCAACAGCGCTGGAATTTTGCTGGATCTTAGTTGTATTGCTCCCTCTTTGCTTGTTGACAACAGCACGACCATTACGGTGATAAACAGCGGCAATGCTGCAATTTCTTTTTATCTGCGTACGGATGTGAATTGGGCAGTAGATACTATTTTAACATCTTCCACGGTAACCCTGCAGCCGGATAAGTCTGTGATGCTGAACTGCGGGTATCAACAGGGCGCCACGCATGTGCTGTTGATGGCTTCGGCCAGTACTCCTGTCGGTACGGCTGCAACGCTTACCATATGCAGTTTGAGTGAAGCGGATGCGCAAACCTTGGCGGGAAAAACCGGCGGCCAGATTGTTGATTCGCCGAGTTTTTATCCCGGCACGCTGCCTGCAGTAGGCGGCGGCAGTTTGTTGTTTACTGAACGCAATCATCGCTGTGCTGGTCCTAAACAGGATATCAAAGCAATTTTGGAGGAAAACGGACCGGGCCAATATTATATTTCCGGATGGATGCGTTTAAAAAACGCTGAATCCCGCGGCGTTCAGGTGAATATCGGAACAGAGATCAAAACCGATAGCACCAAATGGCCCCAGACGTCTGTTGTTGTGGTGAATAATACGGAATGGGTCTTTGTGCAGAGTATTGTTGACCTCAACTGGACAGGAACTTTAAAAAGCGCGATTTTATTTACACAAACTATTTATAATGATATCCCGTCCGGCGGAAATACCGATACCTATGCTTATAAAGGAGATGTTGAATGGGATGCTTTTTCTATGAATTTTTTGGAATCTTCCTCTGCTTCCGGCTTCGTTTTCAGTGAAAATTTGCTGAGTAATCCTGACTGCGACTGTGATCGCTTCGGCGTTACGGCAGACTGGAGCGTGAATCAGAGCGCCACGCTTTCCAATCCGGCTTTTGCCGGACCGGATTTTTCCGCCACGGAAAACAGTGACGGATCCGTTACCTATGCAAAAGGATTCGTTCCGGCAACGGATAAGAATATTAAATATATCGGCCGCTGGACAAAGCAAAATGATAATAGCTATAAGGGGAGCTTTGAAAGCTATTGTGAAATAAAATTTACCGGTACGGAAATCGCGGTTCTTTCTCCGGCTTCCGGCAGTGTCTATCTGCAGGTTGACGATAACGCACCGGTATTAGCGACACTTTCCGGCTCTTATAAGGTTGCTTCCAACCTTTCCGCGGGTGAGCATACGCTGCGTATTTATGCGCACGCGCAGCAGGCGTTCCCCCAGATCGGCGGGTTTGTTATTAATGAAAACGCCAAAACAATGCCCGGTGAGGAAAAGAAAATTATTGAGTTTGTAGGGGATTCTATAACGGAAGGCTATGTAGGCCCCGGCCAGAACAGCTATTTATATTCGTATGCGTATAAAACCGGCGAATTATTAGGCTGGGATTATAATACCGTTGCCTTCGGCGGGATTACCATGACGCCCGGATATGGGTCACCTGATACAAGCGGTATGGTAAATCGGTATTTCCTTGAGAGAGAATTCCTCAGCAGCGATACGGAGCAAACCGTCGTTCCGGAATGGGATACGTCAAAATTCAAACCGGATTATATGGTAATCAATTTGGGCACAAATGATTCCGGAGCATCCGCGGCTGATTTTACCGCCGCGTATAAAGAATTTATTGAAAAAGTGCAAGACGCATATCCGGAGATTACGATTTTTGCCATGACGCCTTTCAACGGGCAAAAAGCCGCGCAGATACGCGATATTGTAAAGGAATTGAATGACAGCAAAATAATTTTGATTGATTCGGCCACATGGGGAATTCCCGGCGGGGAAGATAATCTGCATCCCACGGCGGCCTCTCATGATGTTGCCGCGCAGAAACTTTATGAAGCGATTACGCAAGCGCTGAATCCTACAACAACTACACCTTCGGAATCACCGGCGGCGCCTACGCAGCAGCCTGATCCCCAAGGAATTGAAATTACACTTTCAAACGATATCACCTCAAATGGCGTACTTTCTCTTAACGGATTAAAAGGGTTTATCGATACCACAAAAAAAACAGCGACCTTTACTGTTTATAATACCGGTGACAGCGATATTTCTTTCCAATTCGGTGTACGCGCGACCGGCTCAAAGAGCTGGCCGGTAATCGGAAAGGATACCGGAGTCATAACACTTGCTGCGGGAGATTCCCAAACAATCACGATTACCGGCATTCAGGATTCTGTAGTGAATGACTTAGGTGATACGCTGACTTTCGATGATTATTTTGCCATTATTGTTTTTACTGCAGCTCAAAAAGACGGACAGCTTACGGTTAGCGGCTTTACTCCGGAGTCTATCCAAAACAGCGACATTAAAGCTTCTTTTGCCGTAATCAATGCGGCGTATACGCTACCTGATACTACGGATGCGCCAAAAAATGACGGTGCCGTTATTCTATTCGGCTCTGCATTTACGGTTATGGCTTCCGCGATTGTTTTACTCTATGTCATAAGAAAAAAGAAACAATCTTTAAAAGAAAACGTGTAAGTTGATTTCTATCTCCTATGCTGAGAAGTATAGGAGATTTTTTTGCCGATATATTTAAATTTTGTATTCGCTATGGAATTTTGTTGTATTCCAATCTAACGGCAATGTCGACTTTTTATGATTATTCTGTTTACTATTTATATATTGACTCTTGAATAGAATCGTTGTCTATGCTACAATAAAAAGGAATAAATCTTCTGATTCGGTGAAGAAAGATGAAAATTTTTTATGAAAATTGGGGTAAACGCATTTATGTAGCGAAACGGATCGGTTTTGCTTTTGCCAATCATATGCATGATGAAGTGGAAATTATATATTTGACGGAAGGAGAATTAGGAGTTTGCTGTAACGGTGAAAATTACAGTTTAAAAAAAGGGGATCTTGTTATTGTTTTTCCTAATTTAACACATTCTTATTCTCATTCAGCAAGAGTAGAGGGATATTTTGCAATTTTTAAATCCGATATTCTGGAAGTTTTCGGTGAAAGTTATTCTGCAAAAATTCCTGTTTGCCCCGTAATCCCTTGCCGGAAAATTTCTCCGAAAATAGAAGCGTTTTTTGAGGAGGCATTAGAGCTTTATCCAAGCAATATTCCGTTTAAAAATGAGCAGCTGTATGCGTTAATGGTATTACTGCTTGCACAAATTTTTAATGGAATCACTTTTTGTGAAAACAAAAAATTAAATATGAATGCCGCCTCGCAGGTATTTGCTTACTGCAACGAAAATTTCAGCGAGGATATCAGTTTAGATTCCGTTTCGCGGGCATTGGCGGTCAGTAAATATCATATTATCAGAATTTTCAGAGAAAAACTGAATACGACCTTTCAAGCCTATATTAACCGATTACGTATGGAAAAAGCAAAACAGCTTTTAAGTCAAACTTCAGAATCTATTACACAAATATCCATACAAACCGGCTATAATACCATACGCAGTTTTAATCGAGTCTTTTTGGCCGATACCGGAGTTTCTCCTACTCAATACAGAAAATTTACGGGAAGTCAAAAATAAAATTGATTTTGCCACTATCCGTCCGATTGCCTTTTTGAAAATGTCTTGCATTTTCAAAAAGGTTTTTTTACACTTAATAGTATAAAGAATATAAAATTTTTGAAAGGATGAAAAAAATGAAACTTGCAAAAAAAATAAGCGCCGTATTGTTGGCTGCTGCCGTAACCGCATGCGTGATGCCCTCGGGACAAATAACCGCCGCGGCAAATGAAAACGGTCAATGGGTCGCGCGCAAGATCATGGATGAAGGCATGGTGCTGCTCAAAAATGAAAATAACGCGTTACCGCTGTCAGAAAATCAAACCATTGCTCTTTTCGGGGAATCTCAGGTGGCGGCATATAATTCTTCCGTAGATACATTGACGCCGCAAAACGGATATATTCCTTTTGGCGCCGGTTCGGCCAAAGCGTTGGGCGATTCGGAAATGGTGGCGCCGCTGGATGCGTTCCGGGAAGCACAGGAAAATGGGGAAATTACTATTTTTGAGGATCTCTCCGAAAAATATGAAGCCAATCCTAAATATATTCCGGATGAAGCCATGTACAACGCGGCCGCGGCGGCAACGGATACAGCTGTGGTATTTATCCGTCGTTGGGTAGGGGAATGTATTGATATGAACGAGGATGATTGGTATCTTTCCGCCCAAGAAGAGGAAGTGCTGATTACGCTTACGCAAAAATTCACTACGGTTATTGCCGTTTTGAATACTCCGGCGCCTATTGATACGCAGTGGGCGGTAGGCGGTGTTGAGGGGATTGATGTCGACGCGGTACTATTCGCCGGCTATGGCGGAGCGCAAGGCGGCTACGGCATCGCGGATATTCTTTTAGGAAAAGAAAATCCGTCGGGTAAGTTGGTGGATACGTATGCGAAAGATCTAAATGATTATCCTACTACCGAAACTTTTTTTGATAATAGTACCGTAGAATATACTGAAGATATTTTTTTAGGGTATCGGTATTTTGAAACCTTTGATCCCACGTATTCAAAAGTGAATTATGAATTCGGGTTCGGTCTTTCCTATACTGATTTTTCAATAACGGTTGAAGAGTTTACTCATGACGGAGAAACCGTAACGGTAAAGGCAAAAGTAAAAAATATCGGTGACGTGGCGGGAAAAGAGACTGTACAGGTATATTTTTCGACTCCGCAAAAGGGAGTAAACGGAGCGGTGCTCAGCAAAGCGGCAAAGGAACTTTGCGCGTTTAAAAAAACAAATTTGCTGGCGCCTGGCGCGGAACAGACGCTTTCACTATCCTTTGCGGTCAGCGATATGGCGCAGTATGATGACAGCGGTCTTACCGGACATAAATCCGCTTATGTGCTGGAGGCCGGCGAGTACAGTATATTTGTCGGGAATTCGGTAAAAGAAGCCGGAGGACGTAAAGCCGGTACGGTTGTTATTGATGAGCTTATTGTGACGGAGCAGCTTAGCGAGCAGTGTGCAACCAATCTTTCCAAACGGCTGACGGCTGACGGTACCTATGAAATATTGAATCAAGATACTGGCTATATGCTTCCGGCAGGCGGTACGGTTATTGTGGAAGCAGAAGATTATATTGCGACAAGTTCTTCCAATGAAAATTATAAGCCCAAAGCGGAAGGATTCAGCGGCTATTTATTGAATGGAAACAATAACACATGGGAAGCTTATTCTGGCCAAAGTTTGGGAACACTCTGGCCACAGGATTCAAACGCGATTTATAAACTTGAGGTTGAAGAGGCCGGTGTTTATGCAATTAGCTTCCGGGTCGCGTCTAATTCCGAAAACAACAGCTTTGACGTTCTCACTTCAACCGATAATAATATCTATACTTCGCAGAATCTTCCTATTACTATGCCCAATACTTATGCGCTCGGCGGGAATCAATCACAGTATTTCAGCTTTATGGATATCAGTGGCTATTTTATAACGCTCAGTGAGGGAATAAACTATATAAAAATTGCTAAGAAAAGCTCCAATACCGCGCCGAATATTGATTCTTTTACTATTACCGGCGGAAGTATTTTGGTAGAAGCTGAAAACTATATAACAGCAGATTCCTCCCATGCCACATATAAACCCCAGAAAGAGAGTTTCAACGGATATCTTTATGCTGCCCAAACAGATTCATGGCAGGCTTATTCAGGGCAGGCACTTGCGCAGATGTGGCCGGGTGGCTCTTACGCGATATATCAAATCAATGCTCCCAAAGACGGAATATACGGTATCAGTTTTCGCGTAGCATCCAATAAGGATGACAGTAATAGTTCTTTTAAAATTAGCGTTTCAACCGATAATTCGCAATATACAACGCAGGAAATTTCTGTAGAAGTACCCAATACCAATACATTATCCGGCGGAAAAAGTCAATATCACAGCTATATTGATACCGATGCCTGTGCTGTAAGACTGAAAAAAGGCGTGAATTATATAAAAATAGAGACGGTAACGGCAAGTATTCCCAATATCGATTTATTTACATTGACTTTTGCTCCTACCAATATTCGTTATTCTGCGGCAGGATATCTTTTCGCTGATTCCAATACGGATACGAAACCTTTTTTAGAAAGCTTTTCCGGATATTTGCTGGATGAGTCAACAAATATATGGAATCAATATAACGGAAAATCCCTTGCGCGTATGTACAGCGACGGTGCTTATGCCATATATGAGATATACGTACCTGAAAATAATAACTATAAAATAAGCTTCCGCCTGGCATCGGGAAGAGATAATGCCGATAATTCCTTTGATATCGCGCTGTCATCGAATAATATCTCCTATGCGGAACAAAATCTTTCCGTATCCGTACCCAATACTGCTACACTAAGCGGAAACAAATCTACTTGGCACAGTTATATTGATACCGATTGGTATTCCATCACGCTTTCTGAAGGAACCAATTATATAAAAATTTTGCGTAAAACAACAAATATTCCGAATATAGAATCCTTTATGATTGCTGTAGAGGAAGAAAGTGTTTCTTCGGGACCACAGGAACCGGATCAAACAGGCGATATTATTAAACTTGAAGATGTTTCTGCCCAAGAAGCCACATTAGAGGAATTCACGGCGCAGATGACTACCGGTGAACTTGCTACCTTCTTTGTTTCTTATACCGGCGCCGGCGCGGGAGAAGTCGGCGGCAGCAACGAAGTCTGCGCTAAATACGGTATTACACGTATCAATATGTATGACGGCCCCGGCGGACTGGGCAGCAAAGGAACTTCTTTTCCTTGCGAAACGGTCATTGCCTGTACATGGAATGTGGATTTAGTTACTGCCATGGGGCTTGTTATCGGTGCGGAAGGGTATAGCAATTCGGTGGATCTTTGGCTGGCACCCGGTCTTAATTTGCACAGAAATCCGCTTTCAGGAAGAAACTTTGAATATTATTCCGAAGATCCTTATCTTACGGCCATTTACGGTACCGCCGTTACAAAAGCGGCCCAAAGTATGGGATTGGGTGTTTGTATTAAGCATTTTGTATGTAATGAAAAAGAAGAGGGAAAGCTTGGAAGTGATTCCAGAGTTTCGGAACGCGCCTTGAGAGAACTGTATTTATATCCGTTTGAAAAAACCGTAAAAGAGGCTCAACCGCTTGCGGTTATGAGCTCCTATAATATTTTGAACGGTATAGCCGCCTCAGAAAACTATTCGCTTTTAACCGGTATTCTGCGAAATGAATGGGGCTTTAAAGGATTTGTTACAGGAGACTGGAACAATAATAAAAACGCGATTGCGGAAGTAAATGCAGGCAATACGGTGCGGCAGCCGGCCGGCTACTGTAATATTGATGAGCTTATTGCCGCAATACAGGCGGGACAAATCAGCCGTGAAACACTTGAAAACGGAGCACAAGATATGCTATATTCTATTATGCGCATGCGTTCATATTATAGAAATGTGGATATTTGTGAAGGAAATCATGATTTTGAAGACGGCAGATGTACTCGATGCCATTCAGTGGATGAAACACGTTTATCAGGGCTCAGCACGATTCTGCTGCAACTGTTGGAGGATTCTTCATCAGGACAGCCTACGGCGATAGATCCGCCGGTTGAAAGCGGAATTTCTGTTGATGCGGGAGATGTAGGCGTTCTTCTTTTGACTGTTGTTTTTGTTGCTTCTGCCGCCGGCATCGCAGTCTTATTTATTAAAAAACGAAAGGTCTGTAATCGCTAAGATTCTTTTGTTATGGGAAAAATTTGGAGGAATAATCCGCCATTAAAAAAATCCGCTAAACAGAGTTTTCCGATAAATGCAAGCCTGAATCTCAAACGAGGTTCAGGCTTTTTTTCTGGCAGGCATGATAAAGGCAAGGAGAAAGGTTTTTCCACCGCGGTTTGAATTGCTGTTGATAGAATAGATTTTGGCTTTTTAAGAAAAGAAACGAAAAATTTTTTGTATATAGGTTATTGTGTTGATTTTTTAATACCGTTCGACCTGCAAAACGGAACGACAAAGCCGAAAAAATGATAAATAAAAAAACAAGCATAAGCAGCAGTTTCGGCAAAGAATTTTATTATTGCAAAAAAATGAGGATATCTTTCAAGTCATTTTGTTATGTTGAAGATATCCTCTTTTTTATAATTGGGACGGAAACTGACCGGGTTAAGAGATAAAATAAGCGTGCAGCTGCAAAAAAGAAAAAAGAAAGAAGGTATTTTTATGGCATGCAGAGATGCACAACAAACCAAAAGAATTCAAGAAAGAAAAGCGGAGGAGATTCGTCAAACGGAGAAGAAACCCGCCGCGGAGCCGCTTCGATTGATGTTCGGGGTGGATAGCAAGGAAAAAGCGAGCACCGTTCTTCAGAACAATTTAACGCAGTTTGAATGGGTGGTGCGAAATAAACTGTACCCGAATTTTTGGGGCAGAAATATTAACGGAGAGAACTGTCTGAGTCAAGAGGAAATAGACTTTTTGCACGGGAAAGGCTGTAAGATAGCGGCGATAGTCCAAAGCAGCGGGATAAAGGAAACCGAAGAGCAGGGAAAAATTGAGGCCAAGAAAGCGGCGATTGCGGCGCTGCAGCTGAATATCGGCGAAAAGGCGGCAATTTTTTTGGAAATAGACGAAAAAGAAGCCGCCGCAGCCGAATTTTTGAAAGGGTACGCGCAGGGATTATTGACGGAAGGTTATACACCGGGATTTAAAGTGAATACGGACGCAAATTACAGTTTTGACCGGGAATACAGCCGAGGTAAGCAAAGCGCCGCGGAAGTCTTCGAGCAATGTGTGATTTGGGCGTTGACGCCGAGCTTGGAAGATTATGAGAGAGTTACCACCACGCACCGAATTCATCCGGACGTTTGGAGACCGTATGCGCCATCGGGAACAAAAAGAAAAGATATCGGAGTTTGGCAGTACGGGAAGAATTGTCACCCGATAGAAGACGAGGAAGGAAAAGAGACGGTGTTTAACGTGAACTTGGTAAAAAAGGAAGAAATTATTCTTGATAAAATGTTTTAAAATGGGTACTTGAACAAAAAAAAGAAATGAAGTATAATAGGAGGAAAGAAAAATGATATGTGTCAATTCGGTAAACGTGTATCCGAGCAGGATAGCGATAAAAACCGGAGAGTGGTGTTATGACGCGCGTGCGGAAGTATGCCCTACAAATGCCACTTGCTCCAGTGTTACCTGGAGCAGCAGCGATCCCGGTATTGCCATTGTTCACCCCACCAGCGGATATATCTACGGCGGCCGTCCGGGAACGGCTACAATTTACGCCACAGCAACAGACGGAAGCGGCAAGAGAGGTTCCTGCACGGTAACGGTCAGCCAGCGGATCTATGTAAGTTCCATTACGCTGAATACGTTCCAAATAAGCATCCAGCGAAACAACAACTATCTTCTTACCGCAGAGGTTTGCCCCTCCAACGCGGATAACAAAGCCATCAACTGGTGCAGCAGCAACACGGACGTGGCAACGGTAAGCAACGGAAGGGTATACGCGCATCAAACAGGAGCGGCGGTGATTACAGCAGCGGCGGCCGACGGAAACGGAGCCGAAGCAAAATGCTATGTGAACGTAACGCAAAATTATTTGGTAACGTTGATTACCGTAGAGCCCGCGAGCAAAACACTGGCGGTTGGTGAATCGGTGTTTTTGCGGGAAACGGTATATCCCAATCATGCGACCAATAAGGAGGTGACCTGGTCCAGCAGTAATGAGTATGTTACTATGGTAAACCCGAACAGCGGGTCTGTGGCGGCAAAGCACGCGGGGACAGCTACCATTTATGCTACAGCGCAGGATGGCAGCGGGAAGAGAGGATGCTGTGAAATTACGGTCATTCCGCCGGTGAATGTAACCGGGATTACTCTCTGCCCTTCCACTAAAATTATAAATATAGGAGAATCAGTATCTCTTACCGCAACCGTTTATCCAACGAATGCTACTAATCAATCAATACTTTGGTGTAGTAGTGATCCAAATGTAGCAACTGTTGGTACTTATACTGGGATAGTTTCTGCCTGTGGTATAGGAACATCAATAATTTATGCTAAAGCACAGGACAATTACAATCTTTGCGATTCATGCCAAATATATTGTGATACATTTTTTTATGAACTTATTAAAAATTTTGGATTTTCGAATAACGATGCAATGTTAATTAGACTATTATATGATAAAATTAATGATAAATTTGCTTCGGATAATAGTTTGATGAAATCTTGGAAATATTCAAGATTATTAGGAGGGATTGTATATGGGAATGAATCATCTGGAATGAATGCACAATTCAAGTGGAAAGATGTTGCAGGGCAAGTTTTTTCAACTACAGAAGAAAGTTATTTCGTCAACGTCATAGGATATACGCAAGAAGAATATATACAATTAAAAAATGCTATTATAACGTAACATAACAATACTACAACCCCAGATTTTGCTCATATGCAAATTAGTTTATCTGCAAGACTAGCATATAAACTTAATTTAGATGGATTTCTTTCCAATATAGGAACGTTCTGCTCGGACGAGGATATTTCATATCTTGCTGGATGGTTAGGCGACGCAACAATAACTAATTCTGATGGAAAAACTTCTATGGGCGATGATGATTACTGTGCTGACTTAGATGCAGAAAATATCTATCGTCTAATTATTCAAAATCAGAATGTAATTGAAGCTACTAATATATACTATACAGAACTGTTTTTAAGTGCAACA
>CAJKLB010000029.1 GCA_905200615.1 uncultured Selenomonadales bacterium
TATATAAATTATTCAAAATATACGGTCATAAATGCATAAAAATAAATTATAAAACGATAAAATCACAAAAACACTTATAAATATGCAAAAAGAAGTTGACATATATTTTTTATATCTGTATAATAAAGACTATCAAAATGAATCAGGAGGAAGAAAAATGGATAAGAGTAAAATCAAAAAAGTAGTGCTTGCATATTCCGGGGGATTGGATACCTCCATTATTATTCCATGGCTAAAGGAAAATTATAATAATTGTGAGGTTATCGCGGTTTCCGGTAACGTGGGACAAGCGGATGAATTGGACGGCTTGGAGGAGAAAGCGTTAAAAACAGGCGCTTCCAAGCTTTATGTGGAGGATCTTACGGAGGAATTTGTCAATGACTATATCATTCCTACGGTAAAGGCCGGTGCGCTGTATGAAGAATATATGCTCGGTACCAGCTTTGCGCGTCCGGTGATTGCAAAGCGGATTGTAGAAATTGCCAAAGCCGAGGGGGCTGATGCCATTTGTCACGGCTGTACCGGAAAGGGAAACGATCAGGTGCGGTTTGAACTTGCTATTAAAGCGTTTGCTCCGGATATGCCCATTATTGCGCCCTGGAGGGAATGGGAGATTAAAAGCCGTGAGGAGGAAATCGCCTATGCCGAGGCTCATCATGTTCCGTTAAAAATCAACAGGGAAACCAATTATTCCAAAGATAAAAACTTGTGGCATCTTTCTCATGAAGGGCTTGATCTTGAAGACGCCGGGAATGAGCCGATGTATGAGAAAGAAGGCTTTTTGGAAATGGGCGTTTCTCCGATGCAGGCGCCGGATCAGCCTACTTATGTTACGTTGGATTTTGTGAAAGGAATTCCTACGGCCATTGACGGTAAGGCTATGAGCGCAAAAGAAATTATTCTTGCGTTAAATAAACTGGGCGGTCAAAACGGTATCGGTCTTTTGGATATTGTAGAAAACCGCTTGGTGGGCATGAAGTGCCGCGGTGTGTATGAGACACCGGGCGGAGCTATTTTATATTTTGCGCATCAGTATCTGGAAACACTGTGCTTAGATAAAATGACCATGCATAAAAAACAGGAATTGGCCATTACTTTTGCGGAATTGGTTTATAACGGCCAGTGGTTTACGCCGCTGCGCGAAGCGCTTTCGGCATTTGTTGATAAGACACAGGAAAATGTTACCGGAAAAGTACGGATCAAGTTGTATAAGGGAAATATGATAAAAGCTGGTGCGTGGAGCGATTATTCTCTGTATTCTGAGGAAATTGCTACTTTCGGGGAAGATCATGTATACAATCAGGCAGATGCCGCGGGCTTTATTAATTTGTTCGGACTTCCGATTAAGGTACAAGCGCAGATTAACGCCAAAAACAACAAATAAAGGAGTTTCTCTATGGATAAAATGTGGGCCGGTCGTTTTTCAAAGCCGCTGGATCAGCAAGCGGATGATTTTAATTCATCTATTGCCGTAGACCGCAGAATGTTCCGGCAGGATATCAAGGGATCGATGGCGCATGCGGCTATGCTGGGGGCCAAAGGGATTATTGACGCGGCTGATGCCCAGAAAATCATTGACGGGCTTGCCGGTATTTTGGAAGATATGGAACAAAAAAAGCTGGAGGCGGATGTTTCCTGCGAAGATATTCATATGTTCGTGGAGCAGGAACTTACCGCGCGTATCGGCGATGCGGGGAAAAAATTGCATACGGCACGCAGCCGTAACGATCAGGTGGCCTTGGATATACGCATGTATTTAAGAGATGAGTCCAGGACGGTTATACGGGATATTACGGAACTGATTCGTGCGATTGTTAAACAGGCTAAATTGCATAAAACCGCGATTATGCCGGGATATACTCATTTACAGCGGGCGCAGCCCATTACTTTCGGTCATCATATGATGGCTTATGCTATGATGCTGATGCGTGATATCGGGCGTATTGAGGATGCCGCGGCGCGTATGAATTTTTCACCGTTAGGCTGCTGCGCCCTGGCAGGTACCACCTATAATACCGACAGAGAAATGGTCGCTTCCGCCCTTGGCTTTGACGGCATTACGTTAAACAGCTTGGACGGCGTTTCCGACAGAGATTTTTGTATTGAATTGATGAGCGCGCTTGCTGTAGTGATGATGCATCTTTCCCGTTTTTCCGAAGAGATTATTCTATGGTCAAGCTGGGAATTTAAATTTATTGAGCTGGACGATTCTTTTACTACAGGATCCAGTATTATGCCGCAGAAAAAGAATCCTGATATGGCCGAATTGGTACGCGGTAAAACCGGGCGGGTATACGGGAATCTGATGGCGCTGCTTACTACGCTTAAGGGGTTGCCCCTTGCCTATAATAAAGATATGCAAGAGGATAAGGAAGCGATATTTGACAGCTTGGATACGGTTAAAGCTTGTCTTGAGGTGTTTGCGCCGATGATCTCCACTATGCATGTCTGCCGTGAAAATATGCTGACCGCCGCGAAAAAGGGATTTATTAATGCTACGGATGCGGCGGATTACTTAGTAAAAAAAGGAATTCCGTTCCGTACTGCCTATAAAATTGTGGGGCAGATGGTAGCGTATTGCATTGAAAGGCAAAAGGTGTTGGAGGAACTTTCGATAGATGAATTGCGTAACTTCTCCGATGCGTTTGCCGAGGATGTGTATGCTGAAATATCTCTTGAAACTTGTACACAGAAGCGTATTTCCGCGGGAGGAACAGGGCTGGCTTCAGTAGAAAAGCAAATCAAGAATGCAGAAGAATTTTTAAAAAAATACGAAAAAATATTTTAAAAAAATCATTTGACAGGTCTTTGCTTTTGTGATAGAATCACGTTATAAATCAGTAAATGCTTTGAAGGAATTATGCCTTTCCTATAGCAGTTTCAGAGAGCCGGCGGGCGCTGTGAGCCGGTACGCGAAGGTTATGGCAGTCTCATTCCTGAGCAGAATCCCCCAAAGGCAAGTTTTGTTGGATAAGGGATTACGGTTGCCTCCGTTAACATGGCAGGGCTTACTTTTTATGAGCCTGGTATGAGTGGTTGCCTTTTGCAACAAACAGGGTGGTACCGCGAAAAAGTATTTTCGTCCCTGATGTCCTTTTTTGGACATCAGGGATTTTATTTTTATTAAAGGAGTGTTGAACATGAAAAAAATTAAGATTGCAGACATTACTCTTAAGGAAGCCGCGTCCCTAACGTTTAAAGAAAAGATAGAAATTGCTAAACTGCTGGATCGGCTGCATGTAGATGCGATAGAGATACCGAAAATACAGAATATTCGAGTAGATACACTACTTATAAAATCCATTCTTTCCGTGGTGAAAAACAGTACGGTTGTTATCGAGGCAGGATACACGCCCGAGGAAATTGATATTGCGTTTGATGCGGTAAAAGGGGCAAAAAATCCTACGCTTCAAATTGCGTTGCCGATGTCTGTTGTGGGAATGGAGTATACTCTTCGCAAAAAGCCCGCCGCTATGCTGGAAACGGTTAAGGATTTGGTTGCCTATGCGAAAACAAAAACAGAGCAGGTGGAATTTATGGCTCTTGACGCTACGCGCGCGGATCCTGAGTTTATAAAAAAGGCGGTTACAACAGCTGTTGCGGCCGGCGCCTGCAGGGTTATGCTCTGTGACGACGCTGGAGAAATGATGCCGGATTCTTTCAAGCAGTTTACAGCGGAGGTAGGCCAGGCCGCGGGCACAGCCGAACTGGGGGTGAGCTGTTCCAATTTTCTTCAGGTCGCGGCTGCGTCGGCAATCGGGAGCGTAGCGGCCGGAGCAACGGTTTTACGGGCTTCGGCAAAGGAAACCAATACGGTGCCTTCTATCGAAAGCCTTGTGAATATTGTGCGTACTTGCGGAAGCACATTGAAGATTGAGGCTGATATCAAAGTAACGGAATTTAAGCGCATCAGTGATCAAATTCGCTGGATCTGCAGCGAGAAGCACACTAAAAATTCTGTTTTGAACGCGGCGGGTACGACGGAAGAGATTCTTGTTGCCTTAAAGGCCGGTGATGAAATGTCTACTGTCAGCGCTGCTGTGGAAAAACTGGGATATGATTTAAACGAAGAGGATCTCTTTAAGGTCTTTGATGAATTTAACCGTATTGTATCCAAAAAGGGGACGGTAGGGGCAAAAGAACTGGATGCGATTGTGGCGTCCGCGGCCTTGCAGACGGCGCCGACATACACACTTGTAAGTTATGTTATCAACAGCGGCAATATTATTACCGCTACTGCAGATATCAAACTGGAAAAAGACGGCGAGGAAAAGCAGGCCGTTTGTATCGGCGACGGGCCGATCGATGCGGCATTTTTAACGATTGAGCAGATTGTCGGCCGGCATTTTGAACTGGATGATTTTCAGATTCAGGCTGTTACCGAGGGGCGTGAGGCAATGGGCTCGGCACTTGTTAAGCTGCGCTGCAACGGAAAATCTTATTCCGGCAAGGGTCTTTCAACCGATATCATCGGCGCCAGTATTCGCGCTTATATTAATGCACTAAATAAAATTGTTTATCAGGAGGGTTAATATATGAAACTTTCTTTTTCTACTAAGGGATGGCAGAACTTTTCTTTTGAAGAATTCATTTCTGCGGCAAAGGAATATGATTTTTCAGGCATAGAACTGAACAATATAAAAGAACAATCCGAAGATAAAACCGGCGCGTTTCATAAGGAAAATCGGTTTGCCACAAAACGCTTATTAAAAGAAAACGGTCTTTCGATTCCTTGTATCGATTCCTCCTGTGATATTACCGCAGATGCCGAGACGATTCGCCAGGATCTTGATTTTTGTATTGAGCTTGCCGCGGATATGAATATTCCGTATGTACGTGTTTGCGCGCGGGGAGAGGCTCAAGTGCAGCAGGTTTGCGAAAATATTGCCGCAAGCGTAAAAAAGGCAGAGGAAAACGGCGTTATTTTATTGATAGAAACCGTGGGAATGTTTGCGCAGACTCAAAAACTCAGAGATGTGCTCAATCATTTTGCTTCTGATTTTTTAGGGGCGCTGTGGGATATGTATTATCCGTATTTTCAGCAGGGGGAGGACGCCGAAACGGTCGTGCAGAATCTAGGGGCTTATATTCGGCATGTCCACGTAAAGGATTCCTCCGGAGGGGCCTACTGCTTGATCGGCGAAGGAGACTTACCGATTGAAGACATGATGAACGGCCTTGCTTCTATTAATTATGACGGCTTTCTTTCATTGGAGTGGGATCCGCAGTGGATGCCGGAACTTACGGATATGGAAGTTATCTTTTCCCATTTTTCCGTATATATGAATCGGTTTACCGCTCCTTCTAAGAGAAAAAAGACCTTATATTCCAATTGTGCCGGTACCGGCAATTTTATATGGAAAAAGGATGCGTTGATCGATAAAACCTTTTCTCAGGTGCTGGACGCTATGGTAGAGGAATTCCCCGATCAGTATGCCTTTAAGTATACAACACTGGATTATACCCGTACGTATGCACAGTTTCGGGATGATGTGGATGAATTTGCTCGTACGTTGATTGCGCTTGGTGTGAAAGCAGGCCATCATGTTGCGGTATGGGCTACCAATGTACCGCAGTGGTATATCGCCTTTTGGGCTGTCACCAAGATCGGTGCGGTGTTGGTTTCGATGAATACGGCCTATAAGATTCATGAAGCGGAATATCTTCTGCGGCAGAGCGATACGCATACATTGATCATGGTAAAGGGATATCGGGACTCTAATTATTCCGAAATTATCGCGTCTCTTTGTCCTGAGTTGGAGCAGACTGCTCCGGGGACCGCTCTGCACAGTCATAAGCTTCCTTTTTTGCGTAATGTTATTACCATAGGATTTAAGCAAAAAGGATGTCTTACTTGGGAGGAAGCGCTGCAGAAAGCCGCACAGGTACCGGAAGACGCGGTACGCCGTATGGCTGCGGCAGTTAGTCCGGATGATGTATGCAATATGCAGTATACCTCAGGCACTACCGGCTTTCCTAAGGGCGTTATGTTGACGCATTATAATATCGTAAATAACGGAAAGTGTATTGGTGACAGAATGGATCTTTCCACGGCGGACCGTATGATGATTCAGGTACCGATGTTCCATTGTTTTGGTATGGTTTTGGCAATGACCGCGGCCATGACGCATGCGACGACGCTGCTGCCGCTGCCGTATTTTTCACCCAAACCTGCGCTGGCCTGTATTAATATGGAGCATATTACCTGTTTCCACGGGGTGCCTACCATGTTCATTGCTATGCTGGAACATGAAGATTTTGCCAAAACAGATTTTTCCTATATGCGCACCGGCATTATGGCCGGATCCCCTTGCCCGATTTCCGTTATGAATGATGTGGTGGAAAAGATGCATATGACGGAGATTACTATTGTGTTCGGACAAACAGAATCTTCACCGGGTTGTACGATGAGCTCTACTGATGATCCTGTAGAGGTACGTGTTGGTACAGTGGGCCGTCCGCTGCCGGAAATCGAGTGTAAAATTGTGGATCCTGAAACAGGGGAAGAATTGCCGGATAATGTAACGGGAGAGTTTGTTGCCCGGGGATATAATATTATGAAGGGATATTATAAGATGCCCAAAGCCACGCAAAGCGCGATTGACGCGCAGGGCTGGCTGCATACGGGAGATCTTGCCTGCCGTACACCCGAAGGAAATTTCCGGATTACCGGACGCTTAAAGGATATGATTATCCGTGGCGGTGAAAACATTTATCCTAAAGAAATTGAGGAATTTATTTATACGCATCCCAAAGTAAAAGATGTTCAAGTTATCGGCGTTCCCGATGAACAGTACGGGGAAGAAATTATGGCCTGTATTGTGCTGAAAGAGGGAGAAAGCATGACCGAAGAGGAAATGAAGGATTATATTCGGGCCAATATGGCACGACATAAAGTGCCCAGGTATATTGATTTTGTTTCCGAGTTCCCTATGAATGTCGCGGGAAAGATTTTAAAATATAAAATGAGGGAGGATGCCATAAAGAAACTTGGACTGGATAAGGCGTCCAAAATCGTTACGGCGTAAAGAATATGATTATTGATTCACATTGCCATATTTATCCGGATAAAATCGTGGAACATGCCACAAAAGGCATTAGTGAATTTTATGAGCTTCCCGTTCGGCTTGATGGGAAAACGGCCACCATGGTGGAACAGGGAAAAAAGGTTGGCATTGAGCATTTTGTTGTTTTTTCGGTTGCCACAACGCCGGGACAGGTAAGTTCTATCAATCGCTTTATTGCTTCCGCGGTACAGGCGGCAAACGGTATTTTTACCGGGTTGGGAACCATTCATCCCATGTGTGAGGATATTCCCGCAGTGGTGCGGGAAATTCTTGCTTTGGGTCTTCACGGTGTGAAGGTGCATCCGGACTTTCAAAAAACACCGGTAGATGATGAAAAATATATGGAGCTGTTTGCCTGCTGCGCGGGGAAACTTCCGGTATATCTGCATACGGGTGATCAGCGGTTTGACTTTTCAAACCCCATGCGCACCCGGCGTGCGGTCATGGCAAATCCCAATACGGTATTTATCGGCGCGCATTTAGGCGGTTGGTCCGTATGGGAGGAAGCTGTCATGCGGCTGAAAGATTGTGAAAATATGTTTTTTGATACGTCTTCTTCTTTTAAATGGCTGGGAGCTAAACGAGCCGCGGAGATAATTCAAGAATATGGCGTGCAGCGAGTGATGTTCGGTACGGATTTTCCCATGTGGAAAGCGGAAAAGGAACTGGAGGTCTTTTTTGCATTGGGCTTGAATAAAAAAGAGGAGGAGCAAGTTTTATACCGGAATGCCGCGGAGGTCTTTGGTATCAAAACGGAAAAGAAAACATGAAGCATTTAGGAACGGTTGTATTGAATACGCAGCGCTGTATTTTGCGCCCTTTTGTACTTAGCGATGCACAGGCAATGTACCAAAACTGGGCGGGAGATCAGGAAGTTACACGATATCTTACCTGGCCGTCGCATAAAAATGTACAGGAAACAGAACAGGTTATTCGGCATTGGATCAGCCTTTATAATGACTTGGATTTTTATCAGTGGTGTATTGTGGATAAGAACACGCAGGAAGCCATCGGTTCGGTTGCCGCAGTGCAGGTGTTGGAAGAAATAGAAGCGGTTGAAACGGGATACTGTCTGAGCCACAGGTATTGGGGAAAAGGGATTATGACGGAAGTTTATACCGCGGTATTGAATTTCTTTTTTGATGAAGTCGGGGTGAATCGGGTGCAGGCGAGCCATGACGCAAAAAATCCGGCATCAGGCAAGGTGATGATGAAATGCGGCCTTCAGTATGAAGGAACGCGCAAAATGGGGGCAAAGAATCAAAGCGGTATTTGCGATATTGTTTTGTATGGCAAGATAAAAAAAGCAACGGAATGATATAGCCGTTGCGTAGATGTCAATGAATTTAAAATTTAATTTTTTGAGGTGGCAACGCCACCTCAAAGTGTCAAAGAAGTAGTATAATAAAGTTCGGATTGTAAACAAAACTGAAATTTAATTTTTTTGCGGCGTTCCGCCGCATTTTGTTCTTCCGGCGACAGGTACGTCGCAGAAAACTCCTTATAAGCGAAAAATCGCTTGATAAGTGGTTTTTAAAGGGCACAGGCATGATATTGGAGAGGATAGAGTGCAGTCCGAAAATCAAAAGTGTTTGAGTAAGCGGAATCCCCGACCAAGAGAATGTTGAGTTTGTCGACACTCTCTAATAAATTTTCGTTCACCATTTTCAAAAGGAGGCGGCAAAATCCCGGTTCGCCCGCTGAAGAGGGCGAAATCTTACCCCAAAAAGCGCAGGAGGGGCGTAAAACGTCCTTCCCGAACGTTTTACGGTGGAGAACCCTCGCCGGGGGATTTTCGATGCATAAAAATTTTGCTTTTGTACGTATTGCTATTCATTGTTTTTTAACAGACTGCGGCGGCAATGCCGTATTTTATTTCTTTTATTGATAATAACAGCGGTGAAAAATGCGGTTTTTTGTATAATTCGTGACTTGTTTCACATGCATACATAAGGGTGAAGCACGCTGTGAAAATCTTTAATTCTTGAACAAAAGCATTTTAGACTGGCCGGCTTTTTTGACAGACCGGATAACGGAAAAATGTAGCGGTTGATTTTCAATACAACGTGTGATTTTTGCACAGAAGAAAGGTTTTTGCTTTTTATCCATGCAGACCGCGTGATTGCCGCTCCATATCTTCCATTACGATATCATAGATTTCACCTAAGGTCGCGCAATATTCCAAAACCAACCGGGGTTCGTTTGTATAAAATGAATTTTTATCAATTCTTCATCTTCCACTGACAGCAGAAAATCTTCGTGAAAATGCTGGATAAAGTATTCGTTGATCGCGGTTTCATTTAAATCTTTCCTTCAATCAGCATTGGGTTATCTTAAATCCCATCATTTTTTCCTCCGAATCGTTTTCTTTATTGTTCGTGTGTATATTTGTCGTCTGTTTTTATTTTAGTTCTCCATTGTTGAGGACTCATTCCGCAATATTTTCTGAAAACACGCGAAAAATAATACGCATCATTGTATCCGCAAAGCTGTCCGACTTCCGCAACATTTTTTGAACTGTTTGCCAATAAATTTTTTGCATGAGCCATGCGGATCATTTGCAGATATATTTTGGGCGGCATTCCCACTTCAGCGTCAAAAAGTTTTCTGAACTGGTTTGCGGAGAAGGGAAGACTTTTTATTTTTTTTAGAACTTCATATTTGCTGTTTGAAAAGTTTTCTGTAATATCCTGCCGGATTTTTTCAACATATTCATTTCGGCTTCCCGCGCCGATTTGTTTGGCAAGATAGACATTCAGCACCCCTAAAATAGCGTTGAGCAGAGCAGGGTCATTGCTGAAATAAAATTCATGGTAAAGCAGGCGAAGCATATATAAAAAATCTTTATGCGGCGTATCGTTAAAATGAATGGGAAAGGAATAATTAAAGTCAAAATCCTTTACCGTAAAATAAATATTTTTATATCCTTCTTCCGAATGATCCCTGTGCAGCATACCGGGAGGATGACAAATTATGGAACCGGGATGAAACGGATATTTTCTTCCCCATGCATAATTGGTGCCGTTTCCCTCGGTATAGTAAGTGATCTCCCAAAACGAATGGCTGTGCTCCGCGCATTCTTTTATCCATTCTCCCTGCATTCCTATATAGACGATATCTCTCATATTTCTCACCGTTTATTATTATAACGACACATTGTGTTTTTGTCCATTAAAAGAGTATTTTTCTGCATTTGCTTATTGATATATAAATGATATAATCCATTTATCATGAAAAATAAAGACTTATAGATTGGCCGGCATATGAAAAGAAGTTTGTTGCCCGGTTTTCGTTGTTTTAATGGAGGAAACTCTATGAATGCTCTTTTTGATAAATTTTTTGATTCGATCCATGATGGGCAAACTTTACGGCAGCTTTTAACCGATCCGCCGAAAAAATATCGTATTTTTCCTATTTATCATGAACTTTGTGATCCGGCAACGGATTATGCCGCGAAAATTGATGGCGCGCTTGCCTCTGGCGCGGGGGGAATTGTTACCAATACAACTTGGCTGGATAAAAATTGGGTGTTTGAAAAGAAAAATACCGATAAATTACGTGACGCTGTGCAGTATGCCAAGAAAAAAGGGCTGCGTGTGTGGATGTATGATGATTATTATTATCCCAGCGGTTTAGCAAATGGCTATGCCGTGAAAGATCATCCGGAATATTTTGCCCAAAGCATTGATTTTATTTTACGTTGCTGCAAGGCAACCGAATCGGTTTGTTTAAGCCGGGAGGAAAATAATGGGGGATGGCTGTTTGCCGGTTTTTATTCTAAAGATTTAGAGCTTATTCAGACTGTCCCTGTTGAGGATACCTTTTCGTTTACCCCTAATAATGATGGTGTGCTGATTGCCTTTTATGTCGCACTTCATTTAGAAGAAGCGCAGCAGCCGTTAGGCCAAGCAAAAGGGCATTTAAATCATTTGGATAAAGCTGCGGTCGAAAGCTATATCGCAAACGGTCTGGAACCTGTTGCCCGTGCAATGGACATGGGGCTGTTTGACGCCCTTTTTACGGATGAACCTACGCTGACACATTCCGTCCTTACCTTTGCCCGCGGCAAAGTGGACTTCACGTGTGTTCCGGCGCCTTATGCAAAGGAGCTTTTTGAGCGTTATTTTCATCAATGGAACGAGCGTTTGGAAGAAAAACTATTGTATCTGTTTACCGGTATCTCCTATGAAGCGCGCCGTACAAGAATCCGCTATTATGAAACAATTTCTCTTATGGCGAGGGAAAATTATATTGATGTTTACGGTGCATGGTGCCGTGATCATCATACATTATCTTCGGGTCATTTTCTTTTGGAAGAAGGCTTAAAATATCATGTGGGGTATTATGCCGATTATATGCGCGTGGTTGGCGGACAGGAAATTCCCGGCTGCGATGTTTTATGTGCCGATGCGCAAAAATTCTGGGAGCGCGGCAACGCGTTTGCTACCTCTTGGGTTTTTGCCGGAAAATATCCTTCGTCGCTTTCCAGATTAAACGGTTACAATCTAACGATGCTTGAGGTTTGTCCTGTCAATCAGCCGGAAAAGGTCAAAAAGAATCCGTATAAAGAATTTATGGGGCTTTCTACCTATATGCTGTTTTCGGGAATTACGCATTATAACGCTTACGGATATCATTTTATTACCGATGAACAGCAGCATAATACGCTGAATCTCTATGTAGGCCGGTTGCTTACACTTTTGCGCAACAGCCGACCGGATACGCCGGTTGCTGTATATTATCCCATTGCGCAGATGCAAAGCTGGTTTGCTTCACCGACGCTGACGCATGCGCCGGAAGTTGATCTTTATGCAGAAACAGACAAAATGGAACAAGATATGGAGACGCTTTCTTGCACGCTGTACCGAGCAAAAATGGATTACCATATTATTGATGAAGATCATCTTCTGCAGGCAAAAATGGAAAACGGACTTTCCTGTGGAATTGTTACTGCTCGGACCTTGATTGTTCCTTTTACGGAATTTATGTCTCTTGATGTTGCCCGAGCGTTACAGTCTTTTGCCGCCTCCGGCGGAAATTTGATTTTTGTTGGAACGCTTCCTTTATACGAGATAGGCGGCAGTGATGAACAACTGCGGAAAATTATCAGCGGCTTGCCCTACCGGCAGGTTTCCATGAACCAAATCGATGACCTTCCGGAAAAAATCGAATATCCTATGGCTATTGATATTCAGGCGGAAAATGTATTGATTTCACCCTATCAATTAAACGGAAAAAGATTTTATTATTGTATTAATACAGCGGAAGAAGATTGCACTGTCACCGTACAGGGAAGCGGAACGCTGTATGATCCGGAAACCAATCAATGGTCTGATCTTCATACTTGCTTCACTCTCCGTGCAGAACGCGGAGTGATAATATTTGAAAAATAAAAGGAGAAAAATTATGAAAAAAGCTTTTAGCGGCATTTTGGCAGCCATCATGCTTTTCGCGGCAATCGTTTCCCTGGCGGGAATGACTGTGTTTGCTGCGGAGGAGTATGAAATTTTAACCGACGGAACCGTTGAAGACGAAAATTATGAAGTGTGGCTTCCGTATAATGGCGGGGTTGTGGACTTCTATTCTGAAGGCGCCCATGACGGAGAAATCTGCTTGATTATTACCGAACGGACACATAGTACTAACGTAGTACGTCAATATATTACCGATCAAATGAATTTTTACGGTCCCGGCACGTATAAATTTGACGCTTATGTAAAATTAGAAAGCGAATGGGATACCGAAGTACAGATTCAAGGCGTTATCGGCGCATATAAAGGGGAATCGACGGATGATAAAAAGTGGGCAACTACGGATTTCTTTAAACTTTCTGATACCGAGTGGACGCATGTTTCCGGTGAATTATCCGTTGAATGGACCGATGAATTGACGGAAGCGGAATTTTATTTTATTACCGATGAAACGGAAACAGACTTTTTTGCGAATCTTTTGGTTGATTCCTGCAGCTTGACAAAGGTAGGCTACAGCGGAGAGGCGTATGTCGCGCCTACGCCGGAGCCCACGCCGGAGCCGACCCCGGAACCGACAGAGAAGCCGGCGACAGCATCTCCAAACAATACAATCACAAAATCTCCTGCGCCCAGCGCGGATACAACGGTGGATAATAGCACTTCTCAGAATAATACCACACAAATTTTAGGCATTGTATTTATCGTAATCGCGGTTGTTTTGGTTGCCGGCGCGGTGGCATTGTTTATTTCATGGAAGAAAGGAAAGAAAAATGAAGGGGACAAATAAGATTATCCTTGCTTGCATGGGCGGCGTTTTAGCGGTAGTATTATTAATTTCCGCTGTTTTGCTGATGACTTCAAATTCCGGCGGAAGTCAAAATCCCGGCGCCGGCGGCGATTCGGAAATAGAAGGTGAAGCACCTGTGCAAAAAAACAGTGATCCGCTGATTTCGGAAGAGGAATTTTTAAATCCTTCTAAGGAATACCGCGCGCTTCGTATCGCACATGAGTTTGCAAAGCTTCCGGGATCCACCTATGAGGATAAAGTGCAAAAACTTATTGATTACGGGTTCGGCGGCGTGATAACCAATGATGACTGGACAGAACAATATTTGCAATCGGAAAGTCTTTTAGCACGGCTGAATCATTTTATTCAAACAGCCCGGGAAAAAGGACTGCGTACTTGGCTGTATGATGAAAAAGGTTATCCCAGCGGCAGTGCCGGAGATTTAGTGGTAAGTGCCAATCCGGATTATCGGGCTATTATTATGGTGCAGGTTCCTGCAACCGGAAATGGTATCGGCACCAAATCGATCGCGCTTCCTGAAAATTTCATTCGTATTGAAAAGGCTGTTATTTCCGAAGACGGAACTACATGGAATGATCTTGCTGTATCGAATACGGGGACACACCTTACTTTCAGCGGAACAGCCGGAAATTGGACGGCGTATATCTATTGTATTGTGGATTATTCCACGAATCTTACCGGTTACAGCACGACTTATCCGAATATTTTGAATGCGGATGCGGTCAAAGAATATATCAACGTTACTTTTGAAACGTATAAAGATACCATTACTGATTTCAGTGATGTCATTGAAGCTTTCTTTGATGACGAACCTCAACTGCAGGCAACTAAAAATATGTGGAACAGTACGGAAATCTATCCTGCGGTTCCCTATAATAATGGTATGTTTGAAGATTTTGCTCAAAAATACGGATATGATTTACAGGAAAAATTGCCGATGTTGTTTTCCGGTTCTTCCGCGGAAGCAAAAAGGGTACGCTGTAATTTTTATGATTATATCGGGACGCTTTTGAGTGAGAATTTCTTCGGGCAGATCTCCAAATGGTGTGAAGAAAACGGCGTGAAATTTTCCGGTCATATGCTGCTGGAGGAACAATTAATGTATCACGTGCCCATATACGGAAACTTTATGCTTTGTGCCGAACAGGTGGGGTATCCGGGATTTGATATTTTGAATCCCAGGCCGGCGGCATATATAAGCGGTATCAGTACGGGCGCAAAATATGCCTCCAGCGTGGCTTGGCTGTATAACAAAGAACGTGTTTTTGTGGAAATCTGTCCAGTAAATAATCCGGATGAGTTCGCAGAAAATCATTTGGATTATGCTTTAGGCACGATGACCTTTACCTATTTTGACGGCGGAAATCAGGTAGCCACTTATTATACACAGGCTAACAGCGAACAGGAAACTGGGATAGCCTTTAATGAATATGTGGGGCGTTTGGGTTCTATCGTTACCAAAGCGCAAAATAAAAATCAAATTGCCATTTATTACGGTATTGATACTGTAGCGGCAAATTATATTCCGCCCAGCGATCAAAGCGTATATTCTATTGATGAAATGGTTAAGATTACCGATAAAACGGTAGATGAGATCGTGCTTGCTCTGCGTGAAAACGGCCTTGACTACGTTTTCCTGGATGATAATGCCATAGCACAGGGAAAGGTAGAGGGAGGCGCTCTTGCGGTAAATAATTTTACTTTTAAAACCATTATTGTACCCAGAGCGGAAATCATTGATGCCGCTACCATGCGTGTGTTTGATCAGCTTGCCGAAAACGGAGCGAATATTATTTTCATGTATTCCGTTCCGCAGATTGCGACCAATGAAAGCGAGCAGGCGGAAGTAGAACAGCTTGCGCAAAAGATGAGCGAGTACTTATGCGTCCGTCCCGAAACATTGCCGGACCGTGTTACGACAACCGTTCCTTTAACGGTAGATTCCACTCAAACGATTTATGTTTCACCCTATGAAAAAGACGGCGCGGAATTCTACTTCTTAGCCAACGCCAGCGATCAGCAGGCATCGGTTAAGCTTCAGTATGAAGGAATTACAAAGTATCGTCTTTATAATCCTGTTGACGGCACGATTACTATGCTGGAGGGCGATACATGCAATATTGCCGGTTATCGCGCATTGTTTGTACAGCCGATTTTTGAATAATAAAAAATTCCCGGAACCGTTTGCTATGTGTTCTTAGCGAAGTTTTTAGGGTGGTATGTAACCGGAAGGCAATTTTGCCTTCCGGTTATTACTTTTATGCAGAGATATCTTCCTCTGCATCTTCGTCATAAGTGCCGAACATTACGGTGAGTGTTTCGAGTTTCTTCATTTGGAATTTGTAGTATATTACTACGGGATTTCCGCAAGTGTGAGAGTATTTGACCTCTTTCTCAAATACCTCAATCCTACGGATGAAGGCTCGAAGCAATTCGGGTGTCAGTTTCGGCATCTCCACATACTGCTTTGCCTTTGCCATAAACTCTCGTACCGACTGTTCGTGTGCATCTAACTCTGCAATCCCTTTGTTCAGACTTTCGAGTTCGAGCTTCAGTTCGGCTTGTTCCTGTTCGTATCCACAAGCCATTTCATCATAACGCTCTACGGTTATTCTGCCGACCACACGATCCTCATACAGACAACGGATAATATTGTCTATCTTTTTGATACGGTCTTCGATTTTATCCTTTTGTTTTTTAGCAAGGGCATAAAACTTTTCGGCTTCGCTTTTCGCTTTTTGCATGGCTGCCTCATAGAACTTATCGGGTTCTTCTCTTGCGAAGGCGGTCATCCTTTTCAAATCGTCAAGCACAATTTGGTCTAACACTATTTCACGAATATTGTGTGCCGTGCAATCGGTGGTGCGCCTACGGTATCCGCCGCATTGAAACGCATTCTTTTCGGGTGCAAGTGTTTTTGCTCTTGCAAGGTATAACCGCTTGTGGCAATCGCCACAGTATAGGATACCTGCGTACTTATCCACCTCGCCTTGCTTATCGGGACGCTTTCGTCCGGCAAAGTGCTTTTGCACTCTCTCGAACACCTCTCGCTCAACAATGCCTTCGTGCGTGTTCTTGAATATGAGAATTTTGTCGGGGTCATTTTTAAGCCGTTTCTTTAACTTATTCGACTTGGAATAAGTTTTAAAGTTTACGGTGTCGCCCACATATTCCTGATTTTCAAGCATTTTGCGAACTGTGGTCTGCGCCCAATGATACGGACGGTTAAGGTCGGGGTTGCCGATACGCTTTCCTGTGGTTTGGAAGATATATACGCTTGGGGAGAGTATCTTTTCCTCACACAGTATGTCGCAGATTTTAACGACACCGAGTCCAGATGCATACATATCGAATATGCGTTTTACAATAGGCGCAGTCTGTGGGTCGGGAATTAATTCCTTTTTGTTTTCGGGGTTACGCATATAGCCGTATGGTGTTGCTGTGCTTATACGCTCACCACGTTGACCTTTTGCTCTCTGCACCGCACGGATTTTTCTGCTCGTATCGGCAGCATAAAAATCGTTGAAGTAATTACGCATACCGGAGAAATCATTATCCGCTCTATTGATGCTGTCATACCCATCGTTGATTGCAATAAATCTTACGTCATAGGATGGAAATTTAATATCCATTAAGTGTCCTGTTTCCAGATAATCTCTGCCGAGACGGGATTGGTCTTTTACGATTACGATTCCAATTTTACCTGCTTCAACATCCTTCATCATTTGCACATGGGCAGGTCTTTTGAAATCGGTACCACTGTATCCGTCATCTACATAAAATTTGCAGTTGCGGAAGCCGTGATCGTCAGCGTACTTTTGAAGTATGATTTTCTGATTCTCGATTGAAAGGGATTCGCCGAGCCTTTCGTCCTCTTGAGACAGTCTGCAATAAAGTGCAGTTATTAAATTGTTTGTATTCTCGGTTGATTTTAACATAATATTTCGTATCCTTTCCGAGCCGAGTGCGGCTCTGTAAAATCAAACCGAGTAGGATACAGCAACACCATATCACTACTCGGTTTCAAAGTCCAGCGACAAAACTGTTAATTTTTTTCGCCGGTTATGAGCTGAAGGATTTTATCCTCAGCACAGTCAATCCGCAGTTCACTTGAAGCAATCGGTATTGCGGATATTACGGGGTATTTTGCACCGTCCACAACAACCGTCCTTGCAAAATAGGTGTATCTGCAATCTTCGGGGATGTTATCTTTCTGTGCGTTTTCAGCAGCAGTGATATACTTTTTTTCGTTCATAAAAAACAATCCTTTCAAAATTAAAAATAGTTATAAAAAATGAGCGTGAGATTAGAGATTTTCTCACGCTCTTTACATCCCGCTCATCACGGGGCCTTGTTTTTTCTTACGCTCTGCCGGGTAGTACTTGGTAGTGCAATCTTCCACGGGAGCATCCTCGTCAATTATATTACCGATATCGCCGATAAGATATGCCGCATCAGTTCCAACACTATGAGTACCGCCGAAGGTATCAGAGCAAGCCAAAACAGTTTGTTGGTATGTCTCTCCAGTTTGTCCTCCGCTGTACTGCGAAGCATAGAGATGTTGTTCGAACAGCTCTCGCTCATTCTCCCAACCTGTTTCTCGGTATCCGTTATCAGCCGATTGATATTCTCGGTCAGTTCCGCCGCCGACGTTTCCATCGCCGTCTGAAACTGCGCGGTCGCTTCTTTGGTCTGCTCGGTGTACTGCATCAGTACCTTCAGCTGCCGATCCATATACACTTTTAACTCTTTCTCGGTCGTCAGCGTAGGCAGTGTATCCCGAATCTCCTTCAGCAAATCTATCTGTGATCTCTGCGTAGATATCATTGCCATCCAGTTCGGCTCGGTCACCGCCACGCAAGGATGAACCTTTTCTGCGGTGGTGATCTTCTGCTGTGCTTCGGTTATTAAATCTTGCGGTGATTTCCGCTCTGTAGATGAACTCATATTCCATACTCTCCTTTAGAAATTTTGTTAGGTGTAATTTGCAGTCCCGACAGGCTTTGCCTTCGGGTGTGGTGTAGGTGATATTCTTACGAGTGTCCGTCCACTTGACACCGTAACCTTCTGCTTCCATCAGCATAATAAAATGCTCTTTGGAAGCGGCGGTCCGCATTACATTTGAGATAACAGCTTCAAGCCGTATCTTCCAACTTTCGCCCTTTTCAGCAGACCGATATTCACGGTCGTTCATCGGCTTTGCTCTCTCGGTAGGAGGCTTGGGTTTCAAAACCGACAACCCATATTCAAGGCAGAGGACGTCTGATTTTTGCATCAGCATTTCCACCTCGCTTTCGGTGATGTGAAACTTTTTACCGCTTTCTGCGTTTACGCTGTTCATAACAAAATGCGAGTGGATATGGTCACGGTCGCAGTGGGTGGACACTACGATTTCGAAGCCGGAAAATTTTTCAGTTTCCTCGGCAAATCTAACTGCTATTTCGTGTGCCGTTTGCGGTGATATATTTTCATCCACCGAAAAGGATTGAACGAAATGATAGAACAGTCTTTTATCCGTTTTGTTATATAACCGCTTGGTGTTATTAAACTCGGTATAGGCAGACTGCGGTGTGCAGTTAACACCGGTCACATACTTATTGCCGTCATCGGCAACGGTTTTGTCATCTCGCATTGTGTATTGCAAGACAAACGACATTGTATTATAGGTTTGCGGTTTTTGGTAATTTACGAAATGAACAATTGCCATAACATCACCCTCTTCCAAGCTCGGCAGATAGCAGTTCGTAAATCTTTTTCAGTTCCTCTTGGGTGGCGGCAAGATTTACGGTGCTGATTCTTCCCTGACGGGAAAGTATCAGCAACTGATTTACATTGTTGCCGAGTTTTTTCACCTGTGTGGTAAGCTCACGCAGACCGTCGTAATTTATTACCTTTTTATCGATGGCGCAGAGTATGATATAGTCGGTAATGCTCATTCCGGCATCTGCGGCTTTCTTACGGATCAGAGCATCCAGCGTATCGGAGACTCTGAAATTGAATCGTTTAGTTTTCATATAAAACACATCCTTTTAAATATTAAAGTTTCTTGGCTTACCTTCTTTTCAAAGAAGGTAAGAAGTGGGTTTGGGCTTCTGCCCAATAAACAGCAGTCGAAGGCGCGGCCGCCGCTTTAGCGGTGGTCGTACAGCCAAAGGCGATGCTGGTTCTCTCCTAAAGGAGAGAAATAAAATGCGGTAGTTTTTATCGCTTTTTGAGTAACCTTCAGCGACAAATCTCCGCACACACGGCTCACATTTGCCCTGTGTTGCGTTTTAACCGAGGCGGTCGGGTGTTTACTCCAACTTGCAAACCGTTCGGCAAACGGGCGGACAAACGCTTCACAGGAACGCAAGGGACGAAAGTGACAAATGTTTTCTACACCGAATTTGTTTCGTCACTTACGGCACTTTCGTCACTGCACACAGCAGAAGAGGAAATATATTTCACTTCCAGTAGCCGTGTTCCATTACTGCGGTGGTCACGGTAATGCACCCCGAGTTTTTCAAGGTCGTACCGCCAACGGTTCATCATTTGCTTGAAGCCTTTGACCGTTGCCTCTCTATCGGTCAGTCTATTGAACAGTTCCACGAACTCACTGTTACCGCCTACGAAAGATTTTTGTTCTTTCATAAACTGAACGAGCAATTCCATCTCCGGCGGCAACAATTTTTCGGGTTGCTCACGGCTGTCGGATTTTACTTCCCATAGAAAATCCTTGTTTGAGAACTTTAGTTCAAACTGCCGATGCTCAATATCTCTGCCCGTGCAAACGAGTGTGGCGAGGTTTTCACTGCGTTTACTTTTGTCAAGCACGAAGACCGAATCGACTGCGCCTACGATTCCGGTCGTGCCTGACAGTTTGTTCAGCGGATCACTATCGCCCTGCTTACGAAGGTGATGCACCAACAGAAGAGAGATATTAAGCTCGTCTGCCAACTGCTTCATCTGACGGATTTCATCGTAGTCGTTACCGTAAGAGGTATCCACACCGCCGTTACGCACGATCTGAAAAGTATCGATTGCAACGAGAACGGTATCGGGATGCTCCTTCACAAACGCATAGATTTCATCGCAGAGACCTTCGGCAAGCGTATGCGCCGCCGTTGCAAAGAAAGCGTTGGAGGGAACGTCATCTGTGATTAAACACAGTCGCTCTTGCACACGCCTGAGCGTATCCTCCAAGCAAAGATACAGCGTTGTGCCTTTGGTGGTTGGCATACCCCACACGCTTTCTCCTTTGGCGATGCGGATACAAATATCCAGCACCCACCACGATTTACCGATTTTAGGTGCGCCGCCGAGGATTGTTATTCCTTGCGGCAACAGAGTGTCGATACAAAACTTGGTCGGTTCCAGTCTTGTATCCATTAGGGTTTCACCGTCTATAACGGTGAGTTTCGGTTTGTTTTCAGTCATTTGAAAACACCTCCTTGAAATAAAGTAAGGGCGAGAGTCAAAGTTTTTTACTCTGACTTTCGCCCTTCTACTTGTATTGTGTAAGAAAAAATGATAAAATAATAATTGTCATATATAATATAAAACTATTTGCTGACAAATTAAAGTTAGGAGGTGTTCTCTTGTTTGGATGTATATCTTTTTGCATCGGTGATAAACACATCGAAATTAATGGTAAAAAGTTTTCGCTCGGTGACCTGACAACTGAGTTTTTGAATCTGCCGAAAGATAAATATGCTGCTATGCGCGAACAGTTGGAACTTGCACAAAGCAAGTTAAGCGAATATATGCGGAGCAAGAAACTTTCTGATTGGTATGAAGCCAACAAGGAATATATAAAACTCGATGCTATGATCTGTGAGTTCCCCTGCCTTGAACTTGTGCGAGAGGAGACAGATATTTTTGCAGAAGCTGAACAGTTTACAGCACAGCAATCGATGTTTGAGAGTGACGATTGTGAGCTTTCTGAACATGACATTGAAGTATTAAATAAAATTACCGCCTACGAAGATTACCTTGAGAATCCAAATAATTATGGCGGTGTAAATAAAGAATATTACACAAACACCCAGACAGAAAAGGCGTTCTGTGTTACCACACCCCAGCCGCCAATTCCTGAACTGCCACCCGAAAAAACAAGAGCGTTGCTGATTTATCCGGGCAACATCGCAGTTAAGTGGAAGTATTATAAGGATTACTGCGATGCATATGCAAAGGCGCTTTACGATATAAATTCATTCAACACAACGATATTTAATTTCATAAAATTCTTTTTATCCTCTCTGAATAAGCTTGATACCAACAACTATGCAATGGCTCTTGATGACTTGTTTAACCATCCCCGTGCTGAAAAGTTTATCGCCAATCCGGTTGAGGGTTCGGGATACTTTACCGCTAATGATCCTGTAATCCTTCGCCATATGCCAAGGGAAACTTTTGAGGGGTCGGGAGAATATAAAATCTATCAGTATTATGAGGTGGAGTCGTTACAGGCACTGCTTAAAATGGATTTTTACAAGGCATTGGAAGTGGGATATATTATCCGCAAATGTGAATACTGCGGCAGATACTTTTTGCTTAAAAAGGGATACCACACCAAGTATTGCGACAACCCTGCACCCGATAATCCAAAGTACACCTGCGCTCAGCTTGGTTATCACCGCAAGGGAATAAAAGAATTACAGGCTGACAACCCCAAGGCGCAATCCCTTCGCCGTTGTTACTTGCGTATCGATAAGGATTTCTCCCGTGGAGTGATAACACAAGAAGAAAAATATAAATTATACCGCACGGCGCAGGATTTATATTACGATGCAACCACAAGATCGGGAACAACAAATGAGGAGTTTGAAGAGCAACTTGCATCTAAAAATCTATATCCGTTGTGTGATGTTGTTCGTAAAACCAAACCGCGCGGCAGACCGAAGTCTGAGTAAAGTACGGTTTATGGTGCACATCGTTTGTTAGAATTATAGTGGAGGAGGTGAGCTTATGACCAACGAAGAATTAATTTTAAAGTTCTATGACGGCGACGAAACGATTTTAGAGAAACTTTATAATAAAAATATCGGTTTTATCCGCAGTATCGCAAAGGAAGTTGCCGTTAATTTTAACTGTTATAATAAAAGTGCGGAGCATCCGAATAAACTGACGGCACATTCCAAATATGTTGTGAATGAACTTTTTTACGAAGGTATGCTTGAGTTTTTCTCTCTCCTTCGCAAAAAGAAATACGAACCGGAACGGGCAAAGCTCACCACCTATCTTTATCCTCGCCTGAAGGGTGCAATGTATCGGTGGATGGAATGTAATCTCGGCGTTCTTTTCTTTGATCCTGAGGATATGGCGGAGCTGCGGAAAGCACAGCAGTTATATTACGATACAGGCAAGGAGCCGGAGGAAATTGCAAAAGAACTTGGTATTTCCGTTGAGGATGTTGCTCGGCATATTGGTTATAACACACACTTTCTTTCGGTCTATGACCTTGTGCCTTACGAGGACGGAGAGCCGTATGATCCGTATGAGCGTCTGATGCCGAACAAGTCCTCGGCATCCACTGACAGAATTGTATATCATAAGCTTTGCCTTGAATTTTTAAAGGAGTTATTTGAGGCGCTGCCGAAAAAAGACAGAGAGATCCTTGGTGGTTCTTATGCGTTGTTCGGTTATAAGCACATCGACCTTGACGAGCTTTGCTTGGAACATATGATGAAGCCGGACGGAATAATAAAGGCTCGGAAAGCGGCAATCCGTAAAATGCGTGAAAAATATCCCGAAAGCAGTTTGCGATTATGGAAATCGGTTTACCGCACTGTAATGCGCGAGGCAGAACGATGTCACGAATAAAAACCCCGTAAAATCGAACAGAAATAGTTTCATCGAGCCGTAGGCCATTTCGAATAAAACAAACGGCTACAAAGGCAAATAAAAAAATTACCCACCGGATGTTGTGGCAAGGTTTCGCATAGAACCGCCGCATCCAGTGGGTATTTATATGCTTATTTTAAGTCTGTATTTTCAGAGTCCATGCATACGCAGACATACCAGTAATATCCGTCATACATCACGCCGACCGCCATGTAGTTATATTTGGAGCTGCCGACATATGACCAGTGCCCCTTGCTGTTTCTGAATCCGTTTGCTATGGAGTAGGCTATCTCATCAGCCATGCCGCCCCAATTGCCTTTTCCGATGGCTTCGCGCACATTGGCGGTATAATAATTTTCTTCGCCTTCGATACCGTATAGTGACCAGTCAACATATTCGCCGTACTGTAGAGCTTCGGCGGTTGCTCGTTGGTCGGCAGTATCATGAGCAAAATTTGTTTTAAGCTGAGTGCATCGGTATTTGCAATATTCGGTTAGTCCGGGGATGACCGTTGCGGTGACATCACCCTGCTCAGTGCGGAACTGATTTATGTATTCTGCGACCTTCTGTGCCACTGTATCCGCGCTCGGTTTGGGTGGGATTATAATTTCTTCCGTAGGCGGATCGTCCGTTTCCAATATAGTGATGCATTCGTTTTCCGTCGGAGTTTTCGCCACCGAAGACTCGGTCGGTTTTGTTATAACCGTAGGTTTGGGTTCTTCCGTTGGCTTTGCCGTTGTTGTCGGCTCTGTGGCGGTCACAGTCGGCTCGGTTGGCTGATCCTTGCTCTCAGTCGGGGTAGGCTCGTTTTCTTTCTCTGTCGGCTCTACCGCCGTCGCAGGCGGTGTTGTTTCGGTTGGTGTTTCTGTTATTATCGTTTCTGATACCGTTGTCGGCGGACTCTCGGTAGGCGGCGGTGCGGTGTTGCCACCGCATCCCACCATGCCGATGAGCACCCCACAGCAGAGAAGAAGGATTATGATTTTCTTCATATATCCTCGACCTCCTCCAAGCCTTGCATCACTTCCACCATAATACGTGTTGCGAGGATAAATCCCGAACTGAATGCCTCACGCTCGGTGATGCAGGACAGTTCGCTTGTGCAGTCCTTGAACTTTTCAAAGGTTTCTTTTTGCTTTTCTGTAAGCCCTGCATTCAGTTCTTCCTCATTTTTGCATATCAGTTTGACGAGCTTATCGACTCTCGTCCCTCGCTTGATATACCTTTCGTGCGGACTGATGTTTCCGTAGTATAAATCTTCAAGTGTTGTCATGTGCGTTGCACCTCCTTTTGCAACACAAATACATACCACAACACTTTTCACAAGTCCAGCGTTTTCGATATAAAATGCAAAAAGCGCCGCCGAAGCGACGCTTTCATATCAATCTTCTTTTTGAAATTCTAAAATATCTCCGGCTTCGCAATCAAGCACCTCGCAAATTGCCGCAAGGGTGGAAAAGCGGATAGCCGTTACTTTGTTGTTTTTGATTTTGGATAAGTTGACGTTAGAAATCCCCACACGCTCTGCAAGCTCGTTTAAGGACATTTTTCTATCTACCATCATTCTATCCAAGCGGAGTACTATTTTTCCCATAGCGCCCTCCTTACAGCAGACCGTCTACATCTTTTTCAAGCTCAGCACCGTGAACAAAGAACTGTGTCAGACAGAGGACGACAATTCCCATAAAAACGCCATTCATATCCATGCTGTTTTCCACGGCATCCACACCGATGATCAAACGGACAATAAAACTCATAAAAAGTCCGATTACAGGGACTGCAATAGAGAAAATACCAATCTCACGCATCATACGAATATTATCCTTTTGGAATGGAGTGGTGTTTTCAGAGTTCTTGAAGATAAGATACAGATTACGGAACACCATAGCCATCACAACAAGAATGATAACTGCGCCAATACCAAAAATAAGAAATGCAGTCATATCGACATTACCATTAGCAACTGGGAGATTAACCTCAAATCCATATACATCCAGGTTCACACCGCAGCATTCCTTTGCATCGAAGCCGACAAAATATTTTACCCAATCGGGTGCTACGGCAGAACAAACAGTGGCCGCCGTCATTAAAGCTGCACCAACCCAATGGAATACCTCTAAAATCTTTGTAATAACCTTTCCGAGTTTATTAAGACCTTTCATTACTCATACCTCCAAAGTGATTTGTTGGCATAAGTATAACACAGCCCTTAATGTTTGTCAATATGTTTTTAATGGTATACATTAAATTATATATATTTTACATTAACTTTTGTTGACATTTAAAATTTGATTTGATAAAATATATTTGTTTTTAGGAGGCGAATGCAGTATGGAAAAAGAACTTTACTCTATGATTTTCAAAAGAAAATCCTTTCATATATTTCGTGATATTGGCAATATAAACCCTGATGAACTACAAAGCATCGAAGAAAAATACAACAATCTTACGCCGTTGATAAACAGCATACAGACCGCTATCCGTATTGTACCTGCCGATCAAACCACCTGCAAGCGTGGGCAAGAATATTGCATCTTATTATATAGCGAGAAAAAGGATAATTATCTGCAAAATATCGGTTATATCGGTGAACAGCTTGACCTATATCTTGCTTCTCTTGGAATTGGTGCATTGTGGTTCGGTATCGGTAAACCTGATGAGCCAACCTATAACGGTCTTGATTTTGTCATAATGATTGCCATTGCAAAGGTCGCAGACGATAAGTTCCGCAAAGATATGTTTAAAAGTAAACGCAAACCGATTGATGAGATATGGAACGGTGAGCATCATCGTGAAATAGGTAAAATTGTTCGCTTTACGCCAAGTGCCTGCAACACACAGCCGTGGAAAGTAACTGCAGAAGAAAAATCTTTGACGGTTTACCGTTATAAAAAGTCGGGTAAGCGAGGTATTATGCCCGCCGACAAGGTGGCACACTATAACCGCATTGACATTGGTATCTTTCTTTGTTTCCTCGACCTCTGCCTGATGAAAAACGATATTTCCTTTGAGCGTGAGCTGTTTACCGATAACGCCAAGGATGATTGCGAAGAAGTGCTAACCGCTAAATACACATTATTACAATAACGATAAAGGCGCCGCTGCAAAGCGACGCCTTTGACTATATTATGCCTTCCAAACGGCTTTAATAATATTGCCGATCTTGGGAGATGTTCCGTACATAAGAACACCTACACGGTAGATCTTTGCGGAGAGAATTCCGATTCCAAAGGTAGACGCAACCAAAATGCCGATGGAAATCGCAATCTCATACCAAGGCACAGTGCTCATAGCAATTCTTGTGAACATTGCCATCGGTGAGGTGAACGGAATGTAAGAGCAAATCTGCATCAGTATATTGTCCACACTTCCGCTGCTCATTGAGAACATAACCACCATAAAACCAATAATGAACAAGAATGTTACCGGCTGAACAGCAGTATTGATATCCTCCAGTTTTGAAACGGTAGAGGAAATTGCACCATAGAGGAACGCATAAATCAAGAAGCCAAGTAGGAAGAACACAAGCATATAGACAAACAGCTCGGGCGGAATATTAAAGATGGAATCAATGATTCCGTTATCTCCCCAATAGGACTTATTCACATTGTAGAACACGAGCGCCGAGCCAAAGATGGCAACAAGCTGAACAAGACCTGCCATACAAGCCGCTAAAACTTTACCAAACATCATGTTGATGGGTTTGGCACTGGTAATAAGCAATTCCATGGCACGAGAGCTTTTTTCGGTTGCAACACTCATTGCTACCATCTGACCGTAAAGCAGGATAACCATATACAGCGCAAAAATCATAATGTAGGTGTAGAAGAAGTTTTGCATCTGATCTTTGCCAAGGCTTTCTACCTCGGCATCAATCTGAATACTCATAACACCTGCGGCATCTTCTTGAGACATACCGCCGCCTATCATAGCATTCATTTGATAGATCTGTTGCAACACACTGGTCGCAATATCGGGGTTCATATCGTACATCGAAAGATTATTAACGTAATATGTAAATGAGGTTGCTCCGTTCATCACAAAAGCACACTCCACATCACCGGAAGTAATTTTGTTCTTGATTACGCTGATTTCCTCATCTGTAATCTGCACATCATAGTCAGTAAAGGATGCGGCAAATGTTTCTTTCACCATATCCGCCTGCGTAGGATCATCTGCCTTTACGAGCATAACGGAAAGGTCTGCGGTGGTATTAGAAGTATCGTCTGATTCGAACAAGGCTGTAATCCGAGGGAAGAACATAACAATAGCGATAACCACCATCAAAAAGATGGTTACACCGACAAACGCCTTATTCTTTGCATAATTTTTAAGTTCAAATTTAAGTATTTTTCCAAACTGTTTCATTGCTTAGTCCTCCTGTGCTACGTCGCCTGCATATTCTACGAAAATATCGTTAAGGGAAGGTTCAAAGACCTTTACTTCGTCGATATCGTAATTTTCTACAAGGCGAGTCATAGTAGTTTTCTTTTCGGAGGGTGAGCCTAAGCGAATCATCAAGTCGCCGTTTTCCATGACCGTACAGGAAGATCCAAAGTCAGCTTTGATTGCATCGGGTGTTTCTGTGCGGACAACTAAGCGGTCACGGGGATAGTCACGCTTAATGTCGTGCAAATCACCGTGAAGAGCAACAACACCGTTATTGAGGATAGCAATGCTGTCGCAGAATTCTTCTATGTAGCTCATCTGATGGCTGGAGAACAGAACGATTTTACCTTTTGCAATCTGTTCTTTAACCACGTCCTTTAAGAGCATTGCATTTACAGGGTCAAGACCTGAAAAAGGCTCGTCCAGAATAACAATATCGGGATCGTGAGCGAGAGCAGTAATCAACTGAATCTTCTGCTGATTACCCTTGGAAAGTGTATCAAGTCGCTTGTTGCGGTACTCGGTCATACCGAGCCGACCAAGCCAATAGTCGATTGATTGCACAGCTGCCTTATGGCTCATTCCTTTCAGCTCTGCAAAATAGGTAAGCTGATCAATGATAATCTTCTTCGGATACAAGCCTCTTTCTTCGGGAAGATAGCCGATGCCAATTTTGTTGTAATTAATAGGTTGACCATCGATCAGCACTTCACCGCTGTTTGCAGGGAACACATCCATCAGAATACGTATAGATGTGGTCTTGCCGGCACCGTTTCTGCCAAGCAGTCCGAAGGCTTTGCCACCCTCAGCTTTGAATGAAACTCCGGTGAGGACTTTCTTCTCACCAAAGGATTTTTCTATATTTTTAAGTTCTAAAATCATTTTGCTTCAGACTCCTTAAATTCCAAGTTAATGGCACCGATACCGCCACTAATCTCGATGCTGTTATTACCGTTACCTTGTCCCTTGATATTAGAAACGCTTGTGCCATCTACTGTGATATTACCAAGACCTTTTTCTATATCAAGTTTATAATCATCCTTATTACCAATTATGGTTATGTTGGACTCTCCAACACCTAAATCGAAATCACTTTCACCTGTAAGAGCAGAAGTCAGATTCAACTGACCTACACCCATATCTAAATCAAGGTTATGAAGTGCACCGCCTGATATTGTGATTTTTCCTGCACCACCGTCAATGTCAATATCTGAGGCGGCAACAAGAGTATCAATGGTAACTTCACCGGCACCAAGTTCAAAGTTAATTGTAGCGGCAGACAAGCTATCTACAGTCAGTCTTCCTGCACCTGTTATAATATTTGCTCTTTCAAACACCGCGTCTGCAGGAATGTAAAGAGTCAATATAGCACCTGTATAGGTGTGAGCAAACTTCCTTGTTTCCTCGATCGTAAGAACACCATTCTTATCTTCAACCGTAAGATGTTTTAGATTGCTTTCAACAGAAAAACTCTCACCTTGCTTAATGGTAAAATCAGCGGCATTGATCTTTACTTCAAGGCTTTGTATCTCTGATGATACTGAATAAGTTTTTATATCTTCGGTCACAGCATCGCCGCCGAAAAATCCTCCGAACAAACCAAACATACTTAAAATTCCTCCGATAATACTGACTGTGAGAAAGATGGCAAACGCCATCGCTATGTATTTTACTGTTTTTTGAAAATTGGTCATTTAATTTCAACGCCTCCAAACATACAAGTGCCGCTTATGTAGATAGTGGGAGCATCCTTGTGTACGGAAGTCTTGTTAGAGATGCCACCAAAGATACAGTTGGAGCTTACCTTTACATTGATGTTGTCGGGAACAAAAATATCAATACCGCCAAAGATAGCCGACACCTGAATGGCACAATCCTTTTCAATAATAGCGTTACGGAGATCGCACTTCACACCGCCAAAGGTTGCGGTAAGCTCTGCGCCCTCAAATACTTCGCCGTCATAATTCAGATCACAACCGGAGAATGTGGCACAGCCAACCTTTGTTTCGCCGCCGTTTTGCTTGATTTTAGCAATGATTTCATTTGCTTTGTTGCCAAAAAGTCCGGTAAAAACCATCTTCAAGCCGATAATTACAATAATGGCCGGAACAAGAAGTTTCCACAACATCGAGAAACTCAAAATATCTTGACAGCACAATAACAGGAATACACCAACTGCTATACCAATAATGTTGCCTGTCTTTTCGCGCTCTGTAAATAATCCAATGGCACACGGCACGATAATAAACAGTGTCCACCAACCGTCAAAGAAGATATTAATATCCATAATGTTAAATACATTCAGAGCCAAAACCACGCCTGCGGCAATCAATACAATTCCCCACAAAATACTGCTAACTTTTTTCATTGTTTTTCCTCTTTTCCTATTAATAAAAAAGTGCGTGACCGAAGCCACGCACCGAAAAACGCAACCCCGATTGTCGCCAAACAAATCTTAAACACAAAAGGACAAACCTTATTGTCATTCAAGTGGAATTGCGTTTTTACCGAATTCATTTTGAATGACAAAGGCAAAAGGGTATAATATCCCCTCAGTTAAGGTCATCCTTTGTTATTATTAGATTTGTTTGGCAAATTATATTATAACACAATCGGAAATAAAAATAAAGTGGTTTTGAAAAAGTTGCGAAATTTGTTGTTTTAAGCATAAAAAATACAGCATAGCTATCTTAACTATGCTGTATCAGTCTGTCGAAAAAGTCCAGTATAAGCTGGGCTTTTTTGCATAAATAAGGTAT
>CAJKLB010000030.1 GCA_905200615.1 uncultured Selenomonadales bacterium
CTTCTATTCGCTACTCTTTTTTTCTTCTGTCACTCATCATTGTAACACATACATTATGCTAGCCAGTAAAAACATTTGTACAAAAAGTAATTGACAAACAATTGCTTTTTCAATATAATGTTTATGTTATTGACGATGTCGTCTGTATTTGCAGGTATGGCGGAATTGGCAGACGCGCACGGTTCAGGTCCGTGTGAAAGCAATTTCATGCAGGTTCAACTCCTGTTACCTGCACCAAACGGTATATATCCGAACCTTATCCTTATTGGAGATGGGTTCGGATTTACTGTTTTATTCAATTATCCCAATTTCAATAGTAAGAAATAATGCTGCAAGGCAGGGAGTTTTCTCCCCGCCTTGCTTTGTTCTCTCAAGCTGTCTTATCGGCTCTCTGTGCCTTTATTTTGGCTTGTTCTGCCTTCCATTCCTCATATTCTCTTCTGCCTTCCTCGCTCTCGAAAAAGGCTTGAATATCGGAGAGAAAACATCTTGCCAATGATTCCAATTCGTGTTTCGGTATTTTGCATTTGCTCGTTGCCATAAGGCAACACGGCATTTATTATTGTTTCGAGCATTCCTCCTTTACATTTTTATCTCAAAGTCAATGTCCTGGCTTTGAGATTCTTTTTTCTTCTGTCCGTGTTTGCGCTCACGGACAGTTTTCTTTTTCTGCGGTTTTTTGTCATCTGTACCTCCGAACATCATCTGAATATCAGTTGCCAGATAAGCAGTATTGACGGCAATATCGCTCCAATCAATATCCATTTCAGTTTGAGCTTCCACGGCGTCAAATCTTTCGCTTTCATCTCCGTCATCATCTGCGACAGTTTCCTGTCGAGTATCTGTGTCAAGGACTTCGTCTGCTTCGATAATTTTTCCTCTACGGAATACTTCAGAGAGTCCGTCCTGCGGTCTACGATTTCCTGTATCTCTGAAGCATTCGGGCGAAGCGTCCGTATGATCAGGTCGTTCAAATCCTAATGTGTCGGCAGCTCGGATATCAAATCCGTACTTTGCACAATGGCTTGTCCAGTCGCCGATATTGTCTGGGCTATTAAATTGTACTGTTCCGGCTTGAGCAGAAGATAGGTCGGCTGTATCGGTTCTGTCAAGGCTGCTGTCTGCTCGGTTATCTGTTCTATTTTGTTGATCTGTTTTAACTGTTCCATATTCATAAGCAAATAATTCCTCCATGTTCGTTTTTAAATATTTGTCATCCAGTAATCGGTTGTCCCGAAACCGCTGACCGTCCGGCGTGGTGTAGGTGATATATTTGTAATGTTCGATCCACTTTACACCGTATCCAAGTTTATTCATCTGCTCGACAAACTGCTTTTTGCTTCGACTTATAGCTACGGCATAATCAATAGCGTTAGTCAATTTCAGCTTTTTGCTGTTGCCACGTAACGCCGCACGATATTCCCGTTGGTTCAGTGATTTCTGTTTCGGCTTTTGGTAAGGTTTCAGTACCTCTAAACCAAACTGTTGGCAAATTTCATCCGACTTGCGCCGTAATTGTTCCAAAGCTTTTTCATTGATTTGGATTTTTAAGCCTGTTTCACAGTTTACCGAATTGACAACGAAATGATTATGCCAGTGATCGCGGTCAATGTGTGTTGCCACAACAACCTCAAAGCCATTAAACAGCTTTGCTGTTTCTAAGCCAATTTGGTGTATCTGTTCCGGTGCTGCGTTGCAGTCCGGCTTAAACGATTGCACATACTGTTTGAAGAACACGCCGTTTGCTTTGCCGTATTGATGCTTGGTAGCCATAAACTCCTGGTATGCTGATTCAGGTACACAGTTCTGACCGCTGACAAGCCTGATACCGTTATACAAGATTTTCTTGTCCTGCATAACATAGTCAATGACACGCTTCATAGCGGTGGCGGATTGTATTTTTTCGGGGATTGCCGTAAAGGTTACCATCAGCCGCACCTCCCTGAAAGCTCGCTTATTTTGCCGTAAACCTCGCCGTATTGTCGGATTAACTCTGTAAGGTCGGGACAGACAATCTTGCCCATATTGCAGAGTGTTGTCAGTTGATTCAGATTTCGCCCGATGGCTTTCTGTTCTTTCAGGACATCCCCCAGACCGTTTATAAAAGTGATGGGTTTGTTCAATGCCGCCACTGTTACAAACTCGGTGAAGTTCATATTTGCTTTTTCTGCTTTTCTTTTGATTGCTGCATAATCGCTCTCACAAAAACGCATAGCAACCATTTTTGTCTTGTTGTTGGTTTTAGTTTTGTCCTCTCTTTCTGCAAGATGTTTGACATCTTACTTGCGTTAATTTCGTTTCTTTTGGCATACTTCTTTTCGTAAAGAAAAGGTATGGGGTTCGGGTTTCACCCCGACAAGCTGTTTGCAGGACGGCGGCTTTGCCGGCTTCTATACAAACAATATGCTTGCCCTATCCCTGCGGGATAGCATTTTAAGATTAGCGCCGCATCCATATTTATCGTCAGCTCCTTTCAACTGATATATAAAAATCCCTGCGTGAAAACTGTATGGGCATGCCTTGACAGTATCCGCGCAGGGAGTTACTTTCCTTTATTTGTTTGTCAAAGTGCATACCGGCAGAGGAAAAAATAAGTCTTATGCCACACCCCCCGCATCATTCGGGCTATGTATCTCACAAGACTTTCATATGTTTTATTCGGTTGGACTGTCATTATACCGGAGAACAAACGTTTTGTCAAGGCCTTAAAATTTATACTTTATCTTAAAATAAAACCGTACAATATCAGACAATAACTTTACTAATCAGCCGAATTGTGTTATACTGTAAAAAACGAAATTGAGGTGCATTTTATGGCTGAAATAGAAGACCGCTATTACTCTATGCCGGAGATTATGAAATATCTCGGCATCAGCAGAGATACGGCTCTGCGCTGGATCGCAACAAAAGAAATGCCTGCACATAAGGTTGGGAAGAAGTGGAAATTCAAAGTCTCCGAGATCGACGAATGGGTCAACAGCGGCAAGGCGGAGGAGTGAAATGAGATATAAAATCGCAGTCTGTGACGACATGGAAGAAGATGTCAAATATATCTCATCTGCGGTCAATCAGTGGGCAGAAAAGGAGAATATAACGGTTGATATTGAAATGTTTCCCTCTGCAGAAAGTTTTTTGTTCCGGTATGCAGAGCAGAAAGCCTTTGATATTTTACTGCTGGACGTTGAGATGCCCTCTATGAACGGTGTGGAGCTTGCCAAAAGAATCCGCAAAGAGAATGATGGGGTGCAGATTATCTTTATTACGGGATACACGGATTATATTGCGGAAGGCTATGAGGTGTCTGCTCTGCATTATCTCGTAAAACCTTTATCAGAGACCAAGTTGTTTGAGGTCCTTAACCGTGCTGTTTTAAAAATAAGGAAAAATGAAAAATCTCTCTTTCTTTCCTTGTCCGGAGAAATGGTACGTATTCCGATTTATGAGATCAAATACCTTGAGGTTCAACAGAATTATGTAACAGTACACGCTAAAAAAGATTATACCGTAAAAAAGACGCTCGGAGAATTTGAGCGCGAACTGGACGAACGTTTTTACAGAATGGGTCGTTCCTTCATCGTCAACCTTTACTGCATTGATAAAATCACTAAAACTGATGTTTTCCTATCTGACGGATCGGTCATTCCCCTATCCAGAGGGCAATATCAACCTTTAAACAAAGCGTTTATCGCACATACATAACGGAGGCTGACATGAAACTTTTTTCAAAACAGATTGACAAGCGAATCTCCGCTTATCAACGGGAACTAATCGAAACCCATTATGCAGAAGTGGAAAATATGTATAAACAGATCCGCGGCTGGCGCCATGATTATCGTAACCATATCCAGGTGATGAAAGCATATGCCGCCAGCGGAGATATGGCGGCTGTTAAAAAATATCTGGATGAATTGGAAACAGATCTTGCTACGGTGGATACTGTCATTAAAACCGGAAATCCGATGGCGGACGCTATTTTAAACAGCAAAATCTCTCTTGCAAAATCAAAAAATGTTCCCGTGAAAGCAGATGTTTTTATTCCTCTTGCTTTAAAAACCTCAGAACTTGATTTATGCGTCATTATCGGCAATCTTTTCGATAACGCCATTGAGGCCAGTTTGGCGCTTCCCGAAGACAAACGGCTGATTCGCATTTATATGGATATGAAAAACACTCAGCTTTATATCTCCTTTACCAACTTCACCGCGTCAAAAAAGCAAAAGAAGCAAAACGGAAGATTTCAAACCACCAAAGGCGAAGGCCATGGCTTTGGCTTGATTCGAATGGATACCATTATTGAACGCTTGGACGGGTATATCAACCGAAACAGCGAGGACGGTGCTTTTACCACCGAAATATTAATTCCGCAAAAATAATGCAGTTCGTCCCCAAAAATCAACAATTCATCCCCAAGCATAACATTGAGAGACTTGTTATGATAGACTGAGAAGCAGAAAGGGGTGGGAATTTTGCGAAAAGAAAAAGTGAAAATCGAAAAGCCGAAATATAATATGTGGCAGTGCTCTGCTTATATGATTGCGCTGGCATGGCGCGAAAAAGAGAAAAAGGTTTTGCTGTTATGCTTGTTACAGGTTTTTCTTGCCGTGATGAGCAATTTGGTGAACCTTTATGTATCACCGTCTATTTTGTCGGTTGTAGAACAACAGGCTTCGATGACAGAATTGCTGACAACGGTTTTGATGTTTGTCACACTGATCATGTTTTGTTCTGCAGCCACTTCCTATGTTAATTCCAACACCTTATACGGAAGGATAACAGTTCGTTTGGCGCTAATTTCCGCTATCAATAAAAAGGCTTGTACCACATCTTATCCCAACTTGTCAGACGAAAAATTTATCAAACTGAGCGCAAAATGCCAACAAGCCACCAGTAACAATCGGGAAGCTACTGAAGCCGTTTGGGAAACACTCGCATCACTGGCGCAAAACTGCATCGGATTTGTTATTTATTTGTTTTTGCTGGTGTCAGTGGATATATGGCTGATGCTTGTAATCTTACTGACCTCCCTGATTGGCTATTTTGTAAACAAGAAGCTGACCGGTTACGGGTACCGGCATCGGGAAGAAGAGGGCGAGATTTCCAGAAAGCTCTGGTACCAAATCCGGCAAGCCCAAAATTATACCGCCGCAAAAGATATCCGGATTTTCGGGATGAAGCCGTGGATGCAGGAGATCACCGATAAGGCAATGACAGCGTATACCGCCTTTCACCGTCGCGCACATAATGTCTACATATGGGGAAGCATATTGGATTTGGTACTTACCTTTCTGCGAAACGGGCTTGCCTATTTTGTTTTAATTTCTCTGGTACTGTCAGGGAATTTAAGCGTTTCCGCATTTCTCCTTTACTTTTCCGCCGTTGGCGGCTTTACGGCATGGGTAACCGGAATTTTAGGAAGCATGACAACCTTGTACCGGCAAAGTCTTGATATTTCCATGGTAAGAGAATTTTTGGAATATCCGGAGCCTTTCAGGTTTCAAGACGGTGAAAAGCTCTGGGATGCTACCGGTGCTCAGCACGAAATCAAGCTTGAAAATGTGTTTTTCAAATACCCGGGTGCAGATGATTATACACTGGAGGATATTAACCTAACCATCCACCCAGGAGAGAAAGTCGCGGTTGTCGGACTTAACGGTGCAGGAAAAACAACGCTTGTAAAGCTAATATGTGGATTTTTTGACCCGACACACGGGAAGGTTTTGCTTGACGGCAACGACATCCGTGATTTTAATCGGCAGGATTATTATGCAATGTTTTCGGCGGTATTTCAAAATTTCTCGCTGCTTGCAGGAACGGTAGCCACCAATGTGGCGCAGACAGAGGAAAATTACGATATGGAGCGGATAAAAGAATGTGTGGAAAAAGCGGGACTGACCTCTAAAATTAATTCCTTGAAAGACGGTTATCAGACCAATTTAAACCGATCGGTTTACGAAGATGGAACGGAATTGTCCGGCGGAGAGACACAGAAGCTGATGCTTGCCCGTGCCCTTTATAAAAAAACGCCGTTTATTGTTCTGGATGAGCCGACCGCAGCCCTTGACCCGATAGCGGAAGCGGATCTGTACAGCAAATACAATGAAATGACCAAAGGCTACACTTCTGTCTATATTTCTCACCGTCTTGCTTCTACCCGCTTTTGTGACAGGATTCTCTTGATCGATAATCACAAAATCGCTGAGAAAGGCACCCACGAGGAATTGCTGAAGCTTTCCGGTGAGTATGCTCGGCTGTTTGAAATTCAGAGCAAATATTACAGAGAGGGGGATGTCTGTGAAAAAGGACAAGAAACTGCTCACCTGGCGTGAAGCATGGAAGCTGAACCTGAGGGCTTTTGCGCTTATTTATAAACGATGCCCTCATATCATTATATCCAGGCTTGTTTGTGTCGCATGGGATGCACTGACTCCTTATATAGGAATTTATCTTTCCGCTTTGCTGATCACTGAACTAACCCAAGACGGAAATCCATCTGTAATTACAAGGCTTGTTCTGATTATACTGTTGTCGGCGGCGTTTCTCTCTCTTGCTGCAGCTTTTTTGCACAAGTGGCGTGATGTTGCATGTACCGGGCTGTATTTTAAGATACAGCAGATATTTTCCGAAAAAATGATGAGCATGGACTATCCGGATGCGGATAACCCCAAAACACATGAGCTGTATAACACGATTGAGCAAAACCAGAACGGCGGCGGATGGGGACTTAATCAGGTGTATGGTCACATTGAGGCAATATTGTCAGCAATCCTTACCTTACTTGGTGGCGTTGCTTTGACAGTATCACTTTTTACCAGCCGTGTGCCGGACTCCTCCGGCGGATTTACCGTGCTGAACAATCCGTTGTTTATCCTGTTGATTATTGCTGTGATGCTGACTATCAACTATATAGCGCCTCTGCTTTCCAATAAAGCGGGAAGTTATTATTCGCTGAATTCTGATTTGCACAATTTCGGAAATCGTCTGTTTGGATTTTTTGGTTTTTTGGGTTTTAACAAGCAATTGTCAGAAGACATACGGATTTACCGACAGGATTTGATCTGCGATAAATATGGGAAAGATAAAACCGGAACATTTTGCTCCAAAGGAATGTTCGCAAGATTGGCAAAAGGACCGGTGGGGTGTTATAATGCGGTATCATCAGCGGTATCGGTTATATTTACCGGAGTTGTATATATTTTTGTCTGTCTGAAAGCGTTAGGCGGTGCATTCGGAATCGGTGCGGTTACGCAATATGTATCTGCTGTTACGCGGGTTGCGGGAAGCATCGGCTCTTCAATTGGTATTATGGGAGGAATGCGGAATAACGCTTCCTTCCTGAAGCTGATCTTTGAGTTTTTGGATATTCCCAATCGAATGTATCAGGGCAGCCTGACGGTAGAAAAACGGATAGACCGGGATTATGAAATTGAATTTTGCAATGTATCGTTTAAATATCCCGGAAGCGAAACATATGCCTTGAGAAATGTTTCGATGAAATTTCGTGTAGGTGAACGGCTTGCCGTTGTCGGTATGAACGGAAGCGGGAAAACCACCTTTATCAAGCTGCTGTGCCGTCTGTATGACCCCACTGAAGGAGAAATATTGCTCAACGGGATTGATATTAAGAAATATGATTACAAGGAATATATGTCTGTCTTTTCGGTGGTGTTTCAGGATTTCGTGTTGTTTTCTTATCCGCTTGGTGAAAATGTGGCGGCAAAAACCGACTACGACCAATCGTTGGTCAAAAGGTGTTTGACTGATTCCGGATTTGGCGAGCGTTTACAGGAAATGCCGGAAGGACTTGACACCTGCCTTTATAAAGACTTTGCAGAAAACGGTGTGGAGATCTCCGGCGGGGAGGCACAGAAGATTGCCCTTTCCAGGGCATTATATAAAGACGCTCCGTTTATTGTTCTTGACGAACCGACCGCTGCCCTTGATCCTGTTGCGGAAGCAGAGGTTTACTCAAATTTTAATAAGCTTGTTGGAGATAAAACCGCCATTTATATCAGTCACCGGCTTTCTTCCTGTCGGTTCTGTGACGAAATCGCCGTATTTGACAACGGACAGATTGTACAGCAAGGCAGTCATGACGAGCTTGTTACTGATGAAAACGGGAAATACCATGAGCTCTGGTATGCTCAAGCGCAATATTATAACACAGAGGTGATACAATGACCGGAGTAATCTATGCCCGGTATTCTTCCGATAATCAACGGGAAGAATCAATCGAAGGACAACTGCGAGAGTGCAAAGCCTTTGCGGAAAAGAACGACATCCAAATCGTAAATACCTATATTGACCGCGCTTTGTCAGCGAAAACAGACAACCGTCCTGATTTTCAGCGAATGATTAAGGACAGCGAAAAAGGACTATTTGACACCGTTATTGTATGGAAGCTTGACCGATTCGCCCGTAACCGATATGACTCCGCACATTATAAATCCATTCTTCGCAAAAACGGAGCAAAAGTAATATCTGCTACCGAAATGATTTCGGATACCGCCGAGGGAGTTTTGCTAGAATCTATGCTGGAAGGCATGGCGGAATACTACTCGGCGGAGCTCTCTGAAAAGGTTATACGCGGACTGACAGAAAATGCACTGAAATGCAAATATAACGGCGGTACGCTTCCTATTGGTTATACGATTGATGAAAACCAATATTTTCAGATCGATCCTTTGACGGCTCCGGCAGTACTGGACGCTTTTAAACAATACGCTGAAGGAGCAACTATGCAAGAGGTCACCGATAATATGAACATTAAAGGAATCCGTACCAAACGCGGCGGAAAAATAAGCATAAACAGCGTTACACGAATGCTGCACAACCGCAGATATATCGGTGAATATAAATACAACGACATTACAAAACCGGGCGGTATACCGGCAATTATTCCGGAAGATTTATTTAATCGTGTGCAGGAACGTATGGCGGCAAATAAAAAAGCTCCGGCTAAACACAAAGCAGAAGACGAATATCTGCTGACGACGAAACTGTTTTGCGGAAAGTGCGGATGCCTTATGGTAGGAGAAAGCGGAACGAGTCACCAGAAGAATAAAGTGCATCGCTATTATAAATGCGTGAGCGTAAAAAATCATAAAGGCTGCGATAAGAAAACTGTCAGAAAAGAATGGCTTGAGAATCTCGTGATTGCGCAAATTCGCAGTATTATCTTTGATGATGAGTTGATTGACAAATTGGCGGATTCGATTATGGAGCTGCAAGGTGCCGAAAATACAGCTTTGCCGTTGCTCAAAATGCAATACGCCGAAACGCAGAAAGCCATAGACAATCTGCTCAACGCTATTCAACAGGGAATTTTGACTCCCTCTACCAAGCAGAGGATGGAAGAACTGGAACAGCAAAAGAGCGAACTTTCTGTGCAGATTATGAAAGAGGAAATGACAAAACCGAGTTTAACGAAAGACCAGATTGTTTTTTGGCTTTATCGTTTCCGCAAGCTTAACACTGACAAGCTGGAGCATCGCCGCCGATTGATAGACAGCTTTGTCAATGCAATATTTCTTTATGACGACAGGATTACGTTCACTTTCAATTACAAAGACGGTTCGAAAACAATAACTTTCACCGAGCTTGAAAAATCAAGTTTGGGTTCGGATATAAATGCACTCGTTGCACCAAAGATCCGATATGACCGCTTTTAGCAGACATATCGGAAAAATTTAATTTTGTCACCGGAGGACAGAGTGCCGTAGCACTCGGGGATCGTAAGCATATGCTTGCAGGCCGCATGTCAGATAAGGTGTCGAGTGCGCTCGGTTCATAGCCGAGCTTTTTATTTTATTGGAGGTCTAATGAATAACATAAAAATTACGCTTATGCCGCTTTCGGAAGATGATTGTGAACAATTTATTCGTGATAATCAATTTGCGTTTAAGTATGGTGCGCTTGAGGAATTTGGAAAGCGTGATGACCATATTGACAGTGACGGAGAAATTATTTCTCGTCGTACAATAGAAGACAGCATTCATGCGGCCGGAAATGAAACTTACCGTATTATGCTTGATGGAAAAAAAGTCGGCGGTGTCGTTTTGAATATTAACAAAGAAACCGGTCATAATCATCTTGAATTATTTTTTATCTCTCCGGATCAGCACGGAAAAGGAATTGGGTTTGCCGCGTGGAAAGCGGTGGAGGCACTCTATCCGGAAACAAAAGTATGGGAGACTTGCACGCCTTATTTTGAAAAACGCAATGTTCATTTTTATATTAATAAATGCGGATTCCATGTTGTAGAATTTTTTAATGCGTTTCATAATGATCCGAATGAGCGCGATATAGACGAAAAAGAGGGCCCTTCTGAAATGTTTCGTTTTATAAAAGTGATGAAACCTAATGCCGATAAAGAGTAGAATATTTGCTTGTTTTTTTAACTTGTGGCTTAAATATTCCTGCTTGTAATATTGCGGTGGCCGATTGAAAATTCATAGGGCCAAAAAAGTTGTATGGTTTTACTTCTCTTTTTTTAATGGTAGTGAAAAGCTCTGATTTACCCTCCAAAGAGGATTAAGACTTCCCCCAAAGAGCGCAGAAGCAACGTAAAACGTTACGCGGAACGGTTACTGAGATTTCCTCAATGCATAAAAATTTTTTGTACCGATTCACGAATTGGCTTTCCGACTGATTGATTGCAGTATTTTTTTATAAATAAATTCTATCCGCTGTTTCTATGGTATTGCTTAATACGGAATCATTATACTTAATTTATTTTTATAAAAGAGCTTGCGCTGCCTTCGACAAGGAAGGATCGTTTTTTCGCTGAGAACTTTTGTATTAAAATCGTTTCCTTTCTCTTTATCCCAAAGATCAATGAAAAATTTTTGCCGTGCGAAAAAGTTCTTTCTGTTTTTCATTTAATAGGCACAATGTTATAGTATGATTCGGAGTATATCTGTTTTATAAAAAAATCTATTTAATAGGTGAGAATAAATATTTTTTGTGTGCCGAAAAATATAAACAAGTATTGCTTTCGAAAACGGGGAATAGAGAGAAAAACATTTTTTTGAAGAAATACAGCATAAAAGAAAGAGATATGTAAAAAAACAGAAATCGGATGGGACTGCAATTGTAAAAGGACGAGCAGATAATAAAAAGGGTGTTCTTCGCTATTATAGCTTTAGAACACCCTTGATTTTATGAATTCTTTTTGTCAATAATTACATGACGGTTGGGTTCTTCGCCTTCACTGTAGGTAGTGACGAATTTATCGTTTTGTAAGGCAAAGTGAATGATTCTTCTTTCAAAAGGACTCATCGGCTCCAGCACGACTTTACGGCCGGTACGGGCTACTTGAGCCGCCATTCTTTTGGCAAGGCGAACCAAGGTAGCTTCCCGCTTCTTCCGATAATTTTCCGTATCTACTGTGACTCTGTGATACTCTTCTTTATCTTTATTATAAATTAAAGAAGCAAGATATTGGATGGCGTCCAGCGTTTCTCCCCGGCGGCCGATCAGTACGCCCATATCCGGACCTTCCAAATTGACCAGAAGCCCGTTTTCCGTTTCTGCGGCTTGTACGGTTCCTTCTACTTGCATCTGCTCCATCAAACCTTTTAAAAAAGAAGTAACTTCATTCTCAATAAATTCCGTTCCTTCGGGGAAATAAGGACCGGCTTGAACTTGTTGGCGCTCTTCATGATGTTCTCTGAGCGGATGTCCTTTTCTTTCTCTGCGTGGAGCTTTTTCCTTTGGTTTATCTTTGTTTAGAACAAAATCAGGAATGATCGCCTCGCTTCTTTCGGTAAGTCTTACCTTTGCCGGTCTGCTGCCGATACCGATAAAACCTTTTTTACCGTAATCCAGTACTTCCATTTCAATTTCATCAATTGAAAGCTTTAACTGTTCCAGCCCCATATACAAAGCCTGATCTACAGTTTCAGCTTCTATTTCAATAACCCTGGCCATTATTTGTTTTCTCCTTCAGCTTGTAATGCTTCCTTTTTTTTATCTCTGGCATCCAGTATTTTGTTAATTACAAAATTCAATAAAATCATGCAAAGACTTGAAGTGATCCAGTAAATTGCCAGCGCACTGGAGGAAATCAGGCAAAAATATACAAACATCAGCGGAAAAATAATCTTCATGATCTTTCCGCTTTTTGCGGCCTGCTCCGCTTGTTCGCCCGTTCCCATGGGCTGCTGAGCCGTCATGTTAAAGCTCAGCACCTGCACAACGCCGGCCAGAATCGGGAAAAGATAAAATCCATTGCCGCCGATCCATGCGGCAGAAGTCGCGTAGGTATCGGCAACATAAGTCCGTGCAGCTTCAAGCCCGGTGCTTACTTGAGTAGCAAAAGAGGCAAGATCAAGTCCCGCCGGATTATAAGCGTCCAAAAGCCCCCCGTTAAAAGCAGATTGAAGCACTCCTGTAATTTGATCTGCCTGAGGCAGAATATAGCCGTTGATATCTTTTATAATCCAAAGCTGCCGAAGTCCCCAACCCTGATTGAAATTAAAGAATACATCAGGCTGCCAGATATTTTTAATCCACAAAAAACTATTGGTATCAAACCATTGCTCAATTTCAGCTGGGTCTGTAAGCATAGAAAGCTCTGTCAATCTTTCTGCCGCAAGGTTGCGGAATACAGCAAAAAAAGCAATAAGAATGGGGTAGGTGAGCAGCATCATACCGCATCCTTTCGGCATAAGGCCGAGCCCTTCTTTTTTACGAATTTCCATCATACGGGCCTGTGCTTTTTCGGGATTATTTTTATAGGCCTTGTTAATCATATCAAGTTCCGGCTGAATCTTTTTTAATTTTTTTGTATATTCGCGCTGCCCGATTCGGCTGCGAATATCAAACGGCGAAAGCGCCAAACGGAACAAGATGGTAAACAGGATGATCGACAAACCGTAATTATTGGTAAGGCTGTTAATACCGTCGAAAATCCAGCCGAAAAATTCAGTTATATAACTCACTTGGAATTCTCCTGTCCTCTTTTTTGGGGCACGGGATCATACCCGCCTTTACAAAATGGATTACAGCGCAGAATACGCCACAAAGATAACGCACCGCCTTTGATAACGCCGAAGCGTTCGATTGCCAGCAGTGCATATTCTGAACATGTTGGAACAAACCGGCAAGCCGGCGGTAAATGGGGAGAAATATACCGTTTATACCGTATTATAAGCCAAAGTAGAAAAAGCTTGACGGGATTTTTCATGACATCATCCCTGCCTGTAAAAGCAGTGCGCGCATTTCCTGCTGCGCGACTAAAGAACTTTTTCCCACAAGAGCCTTTCTGGCAATAAAAAGATATGCCGTTTGCCGTCGGCAATCCGGCATAAGCGGTGTAAAGCCTGCACGCATAATACGTTTTGTGCGGTTTCGAACAACGGCGTTTCCCAATTTACTGCTTACAGAAAAACCGACCTTGATGCCTGTCCTGTTTTTGGCGCAGATCAGCACCATATATGCAGAAGCCACGGATTTTCCTCTTGAAACCACATATCTGAACTCTTTGTTTTTTTTGAGCATATACTGTTTTTTCAAGAGGCACCTCCTGTTATGCGCTGAGCACCTTTCTTCCGCGGCGGCGACGTCTTTGCAGTACATTGCGGCCGTTTTTGGTCTGCATTCTTTTACGGAAACCATGAACTTTTTTTCTTTTACGTTTATTCGGTTGATAGGTACGTAACATTTTTATATCTTTCCTTTCATTGATCGCCTTTAGTAAAGCGCAAAATTACAAAAAATATATATGCAGCATAGCTATGCTGTATAGCGTATCTATTATAGTGGAAAGCACAGAATGTGTCAAACAAAAATTTACCGATGCTTTTCTTTTGAAAAGATATGTTTTTGCTTCTTATATTGTCTTATAATATGAATGCCTTATATCGACGCTGGTCGGAAATCCGAACTTACAATATATATATCGGTGCTTTTTATATTGTTTCTGATTTTATTTCTTTATCGAGTTCAGGTTATCCACAACATCTTGTATATAAATGAAAGTTATCCACAATTTTAAAAAATTTTATTTAAAAAGATGGTTTTTTTTTGTTGATTATCCGCAAAATTTATGGTATGATTTTTGCGCTTGGTTTTTATTCGCTGAGGAAAATAAAATATGAAAGGGGTTCTTTCCTGATGGATGCAAATGAAATATTCCAGCAAATCTGTTCAATCATTGAACAATCGCCTCAGGATATAACCCCTATTTCCTATAAAACTTGGATCTGCACGCTTAAGCCGTTGGTATTTAAGGATAATTGTTTATATCTTATTGCTCCTACGGACATGCATCGGCGGCATATCATGACTACGACTACCGCTCTGCATACTTATTTAATTACCGCACTGAATATCGTTATCAACAGTCCCGGAGCAGATGTCGTTCTGGTTTTGGAAAGTGAAGCGGCTGCTATTATTGATGCGGATATTCAAGCTCCCGCTGCCATTACCCGTCCCATGCTGAACGAAAAGTATACTTTTGAGAATTTCGTTATTGGCTCAAGCAATCAATTTGCTCATGCGGCGGCCTTAAGTGTGGCGGAAGCCCCGGCTACCATCAATAATCCGCTGTTTATTTACGGCGGCGTAGGATTGGGAAAAACACACTTGATGCATGCTATAGGCAACTTTGTTTTAGAGCACAATTCCAAAGCAAAAGTATTGTATATCACCTGTGAGAAATATACCAATGAATTTATCGAGGCGCTGGCAAAACATCAGATTACGGCTTTCCGTGAGCGTTATAGGCAAAATGTCGATATTCTTATGATCGATGACGTGCAATTTCTTTCCGATAAAGACCGTACCCAGGAAGAAATTTTTCATAATATCAATGATCTCTTTACGGCCAACAAACAAATTATTCTTTCCAGCGATCGTCATCCTAAAAATATTTCGACGCTTACCGACAGGCTGCGCTCTCGCTTTGAAGGAGGGCTTTTGGTGGATATTACTCCGCCGGATTTAGAAACCCGAACCGCAATTCTGCGCAAGAAAGCGGAAGCCGAACATATTACGCTGCCGGATAATATCCTGTTTTTAATTGCCGAAAAGGCAAGTGATAACGTGCGCGAACTGGAAGGCGCTTTAAAAAGAGTTTTGGCATTTTCCTCTATTACGGGTCAAAATATTACCATAGAACTTACGACCGAGGCATTAAAGGATTATCATACCGAAACGCAGAAGCATTGTACGCCGGATATGATTATTGAAGCGGTTTCCAAATATTTCGGCTTGGAACCGGAAGATATTATCGGTCCGCGGCGTGACCGACAAATTGTTCAGCCTAGGCATATTGCTTTTTATTTGTGCCGTGAATTGACGGATCTTTCGACTTCGCGCATCGGAGATGAATTCGGCGGAAGAGATCACGCCACCATTATCAACGGCATCGGAAAAATTCGTGCTGCCGTAAAGGTAGACGATACGATAAAAAATTATGTTGAAGATATTACCATGCGCCTGAGAGGGGAATGAGAATGGTTTTTAACGGAACGTTTGCAGGAAACCTGATGGGTTTCCTTTATTTTGCTTTTTTTATTCTCGGCGGAATCCTTCTGGCATCCCGCCTGCTGACTTCCCAGAAGGCGGCGGTTCGTTTATGGCTCGGCGCCGTATTCGGTATTGTACTGCTTATGTGGCTGCCGGTGCTGCTTTCCATGATACTGGGCTTTTCTGTTCTTTCCCATCTGCTTGCTGCCGGTTTGCTTGCTGTCGGCTGCGCCGCCTGCTTGTTTTTTACCCGAAAAATGCCGCGGTGTGAGCGCTTCCGTTTTAATAAGGAAACGGCTGTTATGCTGTTGCTTTCTGCGCCGCTTTTGCTGTTTTTTACCGTGGTGCTCAGTGATCATATTTTAAAGGAAAGCACTTCAGGCGGCTATATTTTCGGACAAAGCACCTATTTTGACGCAAATATTCATTTAAGCTTTATCACAACGCCCGTCGCACAGGGGAGGATTCCCTTTGCCTATAACATTCTTCCCAGCGCGCAGGTTTCCTATCCTTTTTTAAGTGATACCATTTCCGCCTCTATTTATATTTGGGGCTCTTCACTGCGCTTTGCTTATATTTTACCGATGGTTTTCGGCGCGCTGACTGTATTTTGCGGTGCGTTTCTGTTCTTTTTTACGTGGCTGAAATCTGTTAAAAAGGCCGCTTTGGCTTGGATTCTGTTCTTCTTTAACGGTGGATTCGGATTTGCTTATTTCTTTGACGGACTGCGTGTTGACAGCACCAATTTTACTCGAATTTTTACGGAACTTTATGAAACGCCTACCAATCTGAATGATCACATGATTCGTTGGGTAAATACTGTATGTGATATGATGATTCCGCAGCGCGCGTCTCTTTTTGGCTGGATGATGCTGTTTTCCTGCCTGTTTCTGCTTTATAAAGCCGTATTTTTAAAAGAAAAACGTATGTTCCTGTATGCGGCTGTACTGGCGGGGTTGACGCCGATGATAAGCACGCATGTCTTTTTAAGCTTGGGTGTAATCTGCGCGGTATGGATGATGTCACGCCTGGTAACTATGGTAAACATCAATCCCCGTATCATAGGAAAGATCGTCATGGCTCTTGTGATTTTAGTGCTGTCTGTTTTCCTTTTTACCGGTCTGTTTGTCAAAGATTCACAGCAATCCTTCGAATATGATGCTGCCGGTTTTTCCACGTTGGTTGCCGGGGGAACGGCATTGCTGTTATTGTGGGCTTGGTTGTTGCTTTCCGCGCTTCACCGCGGCCATTTTAAAGAAATTCTGCATACATGGGGATTGTTTTTGGGCATTGTGCTTTTGCTGGCTTTACCGCAGTTGTTCGGGTTTACTTTCCGGCAAAGTTCCGGCAGCGGTTTTATGAAGGCGCATTTTAACTGGGTCAATTATCAAGATACGTATTTGTGGTTTTATATCAAGAATGTGGGGATTGTTGCGCTGCTGTTGATTCCAGCGGTATTGGCGGGCAATAATCGCCTGAAAAGTATCGCCGCGCCGATCGCGGTACTTATGCTTTTAGCCGATACCTTTGCTTTTCAGCCCAATACTTATGATAATAACAAGCTGCTCTACCCTGCCTATGCACTGGCGTGCGGCATCGTTGCCCAATATATGGGGCTTCTTTATCAAAAACTGAAAAATATTCGGGGAACCAAACTTGCGGCGGCCGGTGTGTTGGTGTTATGCATGCTTTCCGCTGTGCTTTCTATGGGGCGTGAGGCGGTCTCCGGTGTATATGAAATTTATTCCGCTCCGCAGGTACAGGCCGCTGCCTGGATTCAGGAAAACACTGCCGGAAACGCTACGCTGCTGACAAACGACCGTTATAATAATGCGCTTTCCAGTTTGACGGGCAGAAATATCGTTTGCGGATCGAATTCTTTCCTTTATACGCATGGCCATGGGGAAGAATACCTTGCACGTCAAAAAGATGTTTCCGCTATCTATGCTTTTCCGGAGCAAAGCCGGGAACTTTTAGAAAAATATGAGGTCTCTTACATTGTAGTCGGTCCGGACGAATACGCTTCATACAACGTCAATGAAGAGCAAATCGCCGCGATAGCAAGTCTGGTATACGACCAAAACGGGGTACGGATCTATAAGGTTATTTAGTAAAGTATTGATTTTTTTTAGCAGACCGAATAAAGGTCTGCTTTTTCTGTGTTATGCAGTAAAAATTGCGTTTAACCCAAAAAGAATTTGCAATAATTTCAATATAGAGATATAATTATAATAGTTTTTGTTAAGCTTCAAAGCAAACCTGTTTTTTCAGGAAGCTATTGAAAATGCCGATACAAAAACAAATTATAATTTTCATATGGCATCCGTCTTTGCGGAGCCGGAATGGAGGAAAAAATGGACAAAAGAATTTCAACAAGAACTTTAACTATCGGCGCTGCTTTAACTGCAATAGTTCTGATATTGCAGCTAATAGGTGCATTTATTCGTTTGGGGCCGTTTTCCATGTCTTTCGTACTCGTGCCTATCGTCGTAGGCGCAGCAACTTGCGGAACTGCTGTAGGTACGTGGCTCGGCCTCGTTTTCGGTGTTGCAGTGCTTATATCAGGTGATGCTGCACCATTTTTAGCCGTGGACGTTTTCGGTGCCGTTGTTACCGTCTTGGTAAAAGGTGCGCTGTGCGGTCTTGTTGCTGGCTTAATCTATAACGCGCTTAAGAAAATAAACAAAACTTTCGCCGCTGTTTGCGCCGCTATTGCATGCCCCATTACTAATACCGGTGTTTTTCTTGCAGGTTGCTCTGTGTTCTTTATGGATACTCTAAAAACGTGGGGTCAAGGCGGAGGCTTCGGCGATAACGTTTTGCTTTATATGATAGTAGGCTTGGTAGGCATTAACTTCGTTATTGAATTAGGTATAAACATAGTATTGTCACCTGCGATTTCAACTCTGTTAAATGTCTTCGTAAAGGAGAAAAAATAAATGCTTCTTGTACTTGATATAGGTAATACAAATATAAAAGCCGGTGTATACGAAAACGAAAAACTGGTCGGCACATGGCGCATTGCTACGGATTTAAGAAAGACCAGCGATGAGTACGGGATTGCTTTGGTAGCGATGCTTCACGCGGAGAATATTGAGCCGGATGCTATCCATGGTATCATTATGTCTTCCGTAGTACCGGCAATTAATTTTACTATTGAACATATGCTGGGCGATTATCTGCATAAAAAGCCAATTATCGTAGGAGCGGGGATAAAAACAGGACTGAATATCCGAACGAACAATGCCAGGGAAATCGGCGGTGATATTATATGCGATACCGTATCGGCCTTTCAACGCTACGGAGGTCCGTGCATTACGATCGACTTTGGTACCGCTACCACAATGTTTATTACTTCCGATACTGCCGAAATCTTAGGCGGCTGCATTTTGCCCGGTGTGCGGGTATCGTCTGACGCTATTTCAAACCGTGCGGCGAATCTGCCGGCGGTGGCGCTGGAACTGCCCAAAAGCGTGATCGGGAAAAACACCATCACTTGTATGCAGGCCGGTTTGCTTTACGGTTATATCGGGCAGATTGAATATTTGATAAAAAAAATGAAGACAGAAGCCGGCTTTCCGCAAGCCAAAGTTATTGCTACAGGAGGACTTGCTAAAGCGATTGCCGACCATACTGACGCAATTGACGTAGTGGACTCCCGCCTGACTCTCGAGGGACTGCGTTTAATTTACAATATGAACAAAGAAGGGAAATAACATGGAAAAAGGAAAAATTTCGGTAAATTCCGATAACTTAATGCCAATCATTAAAAAGTGGCTGTACAGTGACAGGGATATTTTTATCCGTGAGTTGGTTTCCAACGGTGTGGATGCCATCAGCAAATATAAGAAGCTTGTGCAGATAGGCGACGCGGCGGAGCAGGATTCTTACCGCGTAACCATTACCGCCGATAAAGACGCCGGAACGATTTGCTTTGCCGATAACGGTATCGGCATGACGAAGGAAGAGGTAGAAAAGTATATCAATCAGGTTGCCTTTTCCGGCGCTGCTGATTTTTTGGAAAAATATGAAGATAGCGGAAGTTCCGCTATTATCGGGCATTTCGGCCTGGGTTTTTACTCGGCTTTTATGGTTGCCGATAAGGTAACCATTGAAACACTTTCTTATCAGGAAGGCGCGGCGCCTGTGCGTTGGGAGAGCGACGGCAGTGATGAATATACTATTTCAGACTGTGAAAAAAAACAGTGCGGAACCGTCATTACGCTGTATTTAAATGAGGATAGCAAGGATTTTGCGCAAAACACCACCGTGCGGGAGATTCTGCAAAAATACTGTGCTTTTATGCCGGTGGAGATTTTTTTAACCGGAGAAAATGATGAAAAGCCGATCAATGATACCGCGCCGCTGTGGCTTAAAGCTCCCGCGGAATGTACGGAGGAAGAGTATAAAACCTTTTATCACAAGGTGTTCACGGATTTCAATGATCCTCTTTTCTGGATCCATCTGAATGTAGACTATCCTTTTAATTTAAAAGGAATTGTTTATTTTCCCAAACTAACGGAAAATCCCGAAAGTATTCAGGGACAGATTAAGCTTTTCAACAATCAGGTTTTTGTGGCGGATAATATTAAAGAGATTATTCCCGAATTTTTAATGCTGCTGAAGGGTGTGATTGATTGCCCGGATATGCCGCTGAACGTTTCCAGAAGCTTTTTGCAGAATGACCGTACCGTAGCCCGCATTAGTGGTCATATTACCAAAAAAATTGCCGATAGATTATGCGGCATGGCTAAGGATGAAAAGGAACTGTATGAAAAATACTGGGACGATATTAATGTATTTATCAAATATGGGTGCATGCGTGATGCGAAATTTGATGAGCGCATGAAAGAAAACATTATTTATAAAACTACTGACGGCGAATATATTACACTTTCAAAATACTTAGAAGGCAGTGAAGACAAAAAAGTTTATTATGCCGCAGATGAAAAGAAGCAGGCTCAATATATTACCATGCTCAAGGAAGTCGGAAAATCCGCTGTTTTGATGGGCGGTATGCTGGACATTCCTTTTATGCAGCATATCGAAATGCAGAATCCCGGCGTACGCTTTGTCCGTGTAGATGCTGAGCTTGCCGGCACTGATTCCAGTGAAAATCATTTATTTGAAAAGCTTTGTGCTTATGCTAAGGAGACCGTAAAAGCGGAAAATACCGAGGTAAAAGCCGAAAAGCTTGCCGGAAGTTTGCCCGCGGTGCTTTTAGCGGATGAATTCGGCCGCCGAATGGAGGAAGCACAGCGTTATTACGGAATGCCTGCTATGGGCGGTATGCTGAAATATACGCTGGTACTCAACACGGCCAGCCCTCTGATTGAAAGCCTCAATACTATGGAGGACGGTACCGTCAAAGAGGAAGCGGTAAAATATGTATACGATCTTGCCCGTCTTGCCTATGGTTCGCTTTCGGCGGAAGATATTACCGGTTTTATTCAAGAAAGCGCTTCCATATTGGAAAAGAACTTAAAAGCGCATTAAATATAGCATAAAAATAACATAAAAGATAAAAAAGCTGTTGACGAAAAATTTTTCGCGCAGCTTTTTTATTGGCTTTGGGAGAAGTTGCTTTTTTATAAGAATAGACAGGATATTTGTTTATAAAACGCTTAATCAAAGTCGTTTTCTCTTTTAAAAGCATCAAAGTAAAAATGAATGCAATAAGTGAATCTGTACAAATCAAAGATTTTATGCTATCATATAGCACACAATTTCAGGTTATTAATGGAAAAGTATTGTTATTATCTTTGTGTTGGGATTAAAAAAGGCGGCCTGTCTGCAGAAAATAAATTTTTCAATATTTTAAAATTACGGGAAAATTTGAGTTAAGCAGAAAAATCGATATCAGTTTGTATTGAGCGGTAGAGGAGAAGGGAAAAATGATTGAACTGAAGAATATCCGCAAAACTTTTAAAGTGGCAAAGCGCAGTGCCGGTTTTTCTGAAGCGGTAAAAGCGCTGTTCAAAAGAGAATATACTTATATAAACGCCTTACAGGATATATCTTTTACGATAGAAGACGGTGAAATGGTCGGGTATATCGGCCCGAACGGCGCCGGTAAAAGCAGCACAATAAAAATTATGAGCGGTATTCTGACACCTGACAGCGGAGAATGTATCATTAACGGGCGCGTACCTTGGAAGGACAGAATTGCGCATGTGCAGGAGATCGGTGTTGTGTTCGGCCAGAGATCACAGCTTTGGTGGGATGTGCCCGTCATGGACAGCTTTGAATTGATTCGCGATATCTACAAGGTGGAATATTCTCGATATAAAAAGACATTATCTCAGCTGGTTGAACTTTTGGCGCTGGGCGAAATCGCAAAAACTCCAGCAAGACAGCTTTCATTAGGACAGCGTATGCGATGTGAAATTGCCGCGTCCTTATTGCATAGTCCGAAAATTCTTTTTTTGGACGAGCCTACGATCGGCCTTGATGCGGTCTCAAAGATTGCGGTGAGGGATTTTATAAAAACGATAAACCGCGAGAATAAAACCACGGTAATTTTAACGACACATGATATGCAGGATATTGAAGCCTTGACAAATCGCATTTTGCTGATCGGGAAAGGAAAAATTCTTCTGGACGGTTCTTTGGCTGAACTGAAAACACGCGATTTCGCGCATAAAACCTTGACGATTGATTATTTGGGGGAGAACATACCGATTACTGAACATATGACCGTTGTTAAGGATTTAAACGGACATGCTGAAATTGTTATAGATACAGAGTTTTTGACGGTATCGCAAGCTGTTTCCTATATCTCTGCTAAAGTGGATGTCAGAGATCTATCGGTTATGGGAGAAACCGTTGACGAAATGGTTGTTTCCTTATATAAGGAATTTGAAATATGAAAAAGTATTTATCCTTTTTTAGAATAAGATTTATCGCAGGCCTTCAATACCGTGCCGCCGCCTGGGCCGGCATCGCTACCCAATTTGCCTGGGGAGGCATGACGCTTCTTATGTTTTGGGCGTTTTATCAAAATAATACAAATAGCTTTCCGATGCCTTTCCCGGCTTTGTCAAATTATATATGGATGCAGCAGGCTTTTCTCGCAATGTTTATGGCTTGGTTTTTTGATACGGAGATCTTGGATAGTATCACGTCGGGGAATATAGCGTATGAGCTGTGCCGGCCTTGTGATATCTATGCAATGTGGTTTACAAAGAATATGGCCATAAGGCTTTCAAGAGTACTGCTTAGATGCTTTCCGATCTTGTTGGCCGCGGTTTTTCTTCCCGCGCCGTTTCATTTAACGCTTCCTCCGGATTGTCTGTCAGGTATTCTCTTCTTGGTTTCCGTTACTCTGGGGTTCCTTGTTTTAATATCGTTTTCCATGCTGATTTACATTTCGGCTTTTTATACCATATCTTCCATAGGAATACGCATCCTGGCAACATCGGTTATTGAGTTTTTTGCAGGTGCGATTATCCCCATTCCGTTTTTTCCGGAAGCATTGCAGCCGATGATGTATGCGCTGCCGTTTGCGTCTATGCAGAATACGCCGTTTTTAATATATACCGGCCAGATAAGCGGGGGAGAAATTTTAAAAAGTATTGTATTACAGCTTATTTGGCTTGCCGTGTTAATCCTAATAGGCCGTTTGCTTATAAAACGGGCATTGAAAAAAGTAATCGTTCAGGGAGGGTAAAAGATGAAACTGTATTTTAAATATATTGCCATACTGTTAAAATCTCAAATGCAGTACAAGGCGTCATTCATTATGACCGCCCTTGGTCAGTTTTTGGTTTCTTTTACCGCTTTTTTGGGAATATATTTTATGTTTTCTCGGTTTCATTCCGTGAACGGATTTACTTTTTCGGAAATTTTGTTATGCTTTTCGATTTTGTTAATATCTTTTTCTGTAACCGAATGCTTTGTTCGAGGTTTTGATGTGTTTCCCAGATTGATTCAAAGCGGAAATTTAGATAGAATTCTGGTTCGGCCGCGCAACGAGATCTTTCAGGTGCTGACCTCAAATATGGATTTTTCTCGTATCGGCCGATTGATTCAGTCGGTATTGATGCTGGCGTACGCTGTTCCCGCAAGCGGTATTGTATGGACTTTTGATAAGATTTTGACTGCTGTTATGATGGCGCTTGGCGGTATGGCGGTATTTGCGGCGTTATTTGTTTTGTATGCGGGGATTAGTTTTTTTACCATCGAAGGTCTGGAATTTATGAATATTTTTACTGACGGCAGCCGTGAATTCGGAAAATATCCTCTTTCCATTTACGGGGAGGGAATACTGAAATTTTTTACTTATGTGATTCCGATCGCGTTGTTTCAGTATTATCCCTTTCTGTATCTTATCGGAAGATCGGATAATATCGGTTTAATATTTCTTCCGTTGGCGGGATGCTGGTTTATGATCCCCTGTTATTGCTTTTTTAAATTCGGTTTAAAAAAATATAAATCCACAGGTTCTTGATCTCCCTGTTTTTATAAAAAGCAACGTTTGCGTTTATGCGTTGAAAGTGTTACAATACCTTTTGTTGTTTTTTCGTTGGGGGATATATCATGTCAAGAATCATTCAATGTTGCGTTTCTTTCTTTAAGAAAGAAATCACGCTGAGCGTTGCCGTTTTATTGGCGGGAATTTCTATGTTTTTTGTTCCGCCCAATCTTTCGTATGTTTCCTATATCGATTGGAATACATTAGCGCTTTTGTTTAGTTTGATGGCCGTTATGAAGGGCTTTCAAAAAATCGGACTATTTGTTTTTTTGGGCAATCAATTGTTAAAGCAAACAAAAACTTTACGAAAGATGCTGTTCATTCTTGTTTTTTTACCGTTTGTAAGCAGCATGGTTATTACAAACGATGTTGCGTTGATTACCTTTGTTCCGTTTGGATTTATTGTTTTACGTATGGCAAAGCAGGAACGCTTGGTGATTCCTCTTGTTGTAATGCAAACCCTCGCGGCGAATCTCGGCAGTATGCTGACGCCTATGGGCAATCCGCAAAATCTCTATTTGTACGGTAAATCCGGTATTGGATTTATACAATTTTGTTTCCTGATGCTGCCGTATGTACTGCTTTCCGGTGTTGGGCTGACGGTACTGATTCTTTTGCAGAAATCTTTTCCTGTTTGTAAAGTCTCCACTTGCGCAAAAATAGAAAGCAAAAAAGGCTTGCTGTGCGGTATTATCGGGCTTTTTTTGTGCTTTTTAGGGCTTTTTGAAGTTGTTTCGCCTCTTGTAATTGCGGCGGTGATCGCGGCTTTCTTGCTTTTTGCGGACAGAAAGCTGCTGGCGCAGATTGATTACGCGCTTTTAGCAACCTTTTTTGCTCTGTTTATTCTAATTGGCAATATCGGCCATATAGAGAGTTTTCAAACATTTATTTCTTCGGCGCTTACAGATCATGTGGAATGGGTATCGATTCTTACAAGTCAGCTCATTAGTAATGTTCCGGCCGCGTTGCTGCTCTCCGGACTTACCTCTGAATGGGAGAATTTAATTGTAGGCTGCAATTTAGGCGGGCTTGGAACGTTAATTGCTTCTATGGCAAGCTTAATTTCCTACAAAATGGTAGCAAAAGAATATCCGAATCAATGTAAAAAATATCTTCTTATCTTTACATTATATAATCTGTGTTTCTTAGGCGTGCTGTTTCTGGTAAGCGTCTTTATCTGAAAAAATATCTTGTGACAAATATTTGATAGAAGGTTTTTTCTTTGTTCGGTTGAAAAAATATGATATAATAAGAATTCAAAAAGCAAAATCCTGCTAAATCAGGATAAAAAATTTTATAGGTTTACGAAAATAATGATAAAAGGAGCAGATTTATGAAAATAAAATATCTTGGTACGGCGGCGGCCGAAGCTGTTCCGGCGCCGTTTTGTGAATGTAATGTTTGTGAGTATGCGAGAAAACAGGGCGGGAAAAATATAAGAACGCGAAGTCAGGCTTTGATTGACGGAAAACTTTTAATTGATTTTCCTGCCGATACCTTTATGCATACGTTAAATGAAAAATTCAAGTTAAGTGATATTTCGGCTTGTATCATCACACACAGTCATTCGGATCATCTATATCCCGCGGAGCTCTTCTGCAGGGAGTCCTGCGCGGCACATATGAAACAGGAACATCCTTTTGTTATGATAGGAACAGAGGACATAATAGAAAGCATACATGCCGATTATCCCAATTCTTATTTGCTGGAAAAAGAAAAATTTCTTGAACTTCATCCGATCGTTCCTTTTGTGCCGTTTGAGGTGGAAGAATATAAAATCACACCGCTTGCGGCGGACCATTCTACAAAACAGCCGGTAATCTATATTATTGAAAAGGATGATAAAGCGATTCTTTATGCGCATGATACCGGTTTTTTCCCGGATAAAACAATGGAATATCTTGCGAAAAGCAGCGTTTGTTTTGATTTGATTTCTTATGATTGCACCAATGGGCTTTTAGAGTGGGAGAACCAAGGACATATGGGACTTATCGGAAATGAGGTTATGCGTGAACGATTAAAGGATTTAGGTAAGTTAAAAGAGAAAACACTTCATGTTGTAAATCATTTTTCACATAATGGCCTTGCCGGATACGACCAGCTTGTTCCTATAGCCGGAGAAAAGAACTTTATTGTTTCATATGATGGGTTAGTGCTTGAATTTTAATAAAAGTTAAGGCAAAAATAAAACAGCTTCGCGCGCAGTTGCGGTGAGGCTGTTTTTTATTGCAGATTTTAAAAAAACTGAAAGTTAAAAAGGCAGTTCTTGATCTTTTGAAAGTTCAATGGTACCATGAGTTGCTTCAAAATCTTCAATACGCCTTTTGATCAGTTGCTCAATTTCTTTATTTTTTGTACGCCCTTCATATTCTGCAATATAGGCAATTTTACTAAGAAGAATTTGAGAAATTCTTAAAGTAAAACGTGGTAAACTATCTTTCACCTTGACTTAGAAGAATTGATTCAAATGGCGGAATCAATAGAAGTTGTTAGCGAAAATGACATAAACGGATATAAATAGAGAAATTTTTTAAAAAATTTGTCCCCAAACCTATCTTTTGTTTTGTGTATATTATGTAACGGGTGACAGTTGCAGTAAAAACGAAAATTAGAAAGGAGGAGGAAAATGAAAAGAGTGTTAAAAATAATAACTACGTTGGCGCTGTTATTGTGCATTCTTTCCTCAGGTGTATTAGCGGTTGAAGAACAACCGGAAAATGAAAGTGGCTTTTATTATACTAATGGTTCTGATTCAGATAATGGGATTATGCCCTATTACGTTTATATGTCAAGGCCATATTGTGGATTGCATCTGGAAGGAAATGAATTGGTATGTGTGGCTGGCGTAGAAGGATATGAAGGTGTTACAGATGAAATTCGTATTGAAATGACTTTGCAAAAGAAAGGACTTATTTTTTTTAGTGATGTGATCACATGGTCAGATGCATTTTGGACAACTTCTGCGGAAATGACGAGAAGATATCCTTATGAAGATGGAAAACAATATCGTTTGCAAGTATATGTAGAAGTATATCATAACGGAGATCCTAAACCTGAAAGTGATTCCTTAGAGACTAAGCCGTTTCCGTCTTAAGCGATGAGAAACTATGAAACAAGCCTTGAACCGAAGGCTTTAAAGGCAATAACCGGAAATAGGAAGATGCTGTTTTTCTTTAATTTACATAATACCGGAAAGGATATATCGGTTGCCGCCTCTGTTGACAATAAAAGCCACAGAACGAACGGCATAGAGAAAAAAGCACCCTTGGAGAATTAAGTATGTCTTTGTTTTATGTCACCGTAAAACATTCTTTGGATAGTTAAAAATAACAAAAAAACGAAAGTCAAAAGAAGGGAAAATACGTGTTTTGTTATGATTTTTGATTTGAAGCTTACTTATTTAGTCATGGAGATTTCAAATTCGGAAATTGTTCCAAAAAAATAAAAAAAGGAGATGTTTATTCTTTCGGTTACAGAATAAATATTGTGCTGAGTTATGAAATATGTTTATGAGGTGAATCAAGAAATCAATTCACACATAGATATTGGCAATTATAGTTCTTATGGATTGAATGTATATGTTCAGGTAAACGGAGAAAATAAGCTGTTAAAAAGAGTATCAGATTTGTTTACTGAAGAACAAGACGCACGTACTTTTGCTGAATTGTGCAACAGCGAAAATTTAGAACCGGTTCATTTAGATGATGTTATAGAAGACATTTTCTCCGACCGGGATATGTTTACATAATATTACCGAAGGACCGAGAAAATGGCTGTTTGTGAGTTCGGCGAAAAGCAAAAAGCCGCATAACTTCCTTTGGGTGTTACTCTGCTCCTGCAAAAATTAAAAATTTAATATAATAAAACATACCTTATTTGAGAAATTTACATCTCAGTACATCACCCTAAAAAACATTTAATGCGCGTAAGCACAAGGCGCATTAAAGCTTGGGACAAGCAGGAGAGAGTATTGCTATATCTGCGTACGAAAGTGCGCAGATATTTTTTTATTATAATTACAGAAAAGCATAAATACAATAAACAGAGACGTTATTTTATAAAAACAAATAAAA
>CAJKLB010000031.1 GCA_905200615.1 uncultured Selenomonadales bacterium
GACAAAAAAAGAATACAAAGAAAACAATATATTTTTAATTTTTATGAGTATGGAGAGTATAAAATTTCATTTAATAAACATTATAAGTGGTCTGAAAAGTATTGTATGGACGATATCGGTGTTTATCAATATGCAAATATCGGAGATTTGTTTTATTTGATTATACATAATAAAAAGATCCTTTTCGTTTACAGCTGTGAGTTGTTTCTGCTTGAGGAATAAAAAATTTTGCGCTGTTCGCGTGATGAAGGAAAGGAAAATATACGGCAATAACCGTTCCCTTCGTGAATAAAAGCGGTTTTTGCCGAAAAAAAGAATGGCGGAAGCGGAAAAATTTTTTTAATAAAATGTAGTAAAACGGAAATTTTTTCGGCGTGCAAATTCTAAGTGGGTTTTGCCCAAAATGGTGGCAATAAAGAAGAAAGAAAAATAGGATTTCAAGTTGCTGAAGACATTTCATTTATAAAAAAACAATGTTGCGGTAATGAAAAATTATCGGATAAACTTCATTGCAAGATGCGTAAAAAAAGAAAAGCGAGAATATAAAACTATCCTTCTATGGTAAAATTGACTACCATAGTTTTTTTATGTTTGCGTAAAATAGAACAATTCAAGATAACAAAAAATATTTTTTGCTTTGCGACATAAGTGGATTTTTATTGCATAAAAACCGTATTTTTTCAGTATAATTTATTACTTTGATACAAGGTGGTTTTGATATGCGCAGAATCCTGACGGAAGCTTTTTCGGTTAACTTGATAATTGTAGTCATGCTTTTTATTTTGGGCAGTTACGCTGTTGACCAAAATAGAGAGGTCAATACTTTCGGTACTGGGCCTTCGGCGATTTATAAAGCGGAAACCGAAGAAAAAAATATTTCCTTGATGATAAACATTTATCAGGGAGAGGAGTATGTGCTGAAATATCTTGAGCTCTTTGAAAAGGAGGGGATTAAAGCTACCTTTTTTGTGGGCGGCTGCTGGGCGGCAAAGAATACGGAAATTGTAAAAAGTATAGCGGACGCGGGGCATGAAATCGGGAATCACGGTTATAATCATAAAATGCATACAAAAATCACGCAGGAACAGAGCCGAAGCGAAATTTTGCGAACCAATTCTCTGATCAAAAGCATTACCGGCAATGAGACTGTTTTGTTTGCACCGCCTTCGGGAGATGTGAATGCGCAGGTTGTTGCCGATGCGGCATCCTGCGGTTGTCAGACAATTATGTGGACTGCCGATACCATTGATTGGCGTGATCAGGATACCGGTAAAATTTATGCCAGAGTGGAAAGAAATTTAAAACCGGGAGCCTTTATATTGATGCACCCCACTCAGGCCACGCTGGAGGCATTGCCCGAAATTATATTGCTTGCCAAAAGTCAGGGATATACCTTTATGACGGTAGGAGAGCAACTAAAATAATATTTGCATGAATCCTGCTCATACTATATAATAATAAATATATAATATGGGGGAAAACGCATATGAAAATACGAGAACTTTCAAACGGAATACGGGTAGCATTGGAGCCGCTGCCGTATTTCCGTTCTTTTTCCATTGGTATTTGGGTAGGCGCCGGTTGTTTTGCGGAAAATGAAAAGAACAACGGAATATCGCATTTTATTGAACACATGCTGTTTAAGGGAACACAAAAACGTTCCGCGCGGGAAATAGCCGGCTGCATTGATGCTTTGGGGGGACAACTGAATGCTTTTACAGCCAAGGAGTGCACCTGTTATTATGTAAATATTTTAAATGAGCATTATGGTACAGCGGTAGACTTGCTGTGTGATATGATTTTAAATTGCAGGTTGGACGCGCGGGATATCGAGCGGGAAAAAGGCGTGGTGTGCGAAGAAATTTCTATGGTGGAGGATACTCCTGATGAACTCGCGCATGAAACACTTTCCAAAGCTTTTTATGGGGAACATCCGCTGGGCAAGACCATTCTGGGGCCTGCCGAAGCGGTCCGCGAGATTACCGCGGAGGATATGCGGGCTTATATGGGAAAAACGTATGTCCCACAGAATATTGTAGTATCTGTTGCTGGAGGTTTTGAGGAACAGCCTGTTATGGATATGCTGGAAGAAAAGCTGGGCCGTCGAATGGCATCTGCGGACACGCTTCCGGCTCGGTGCGGTGCCTTGGAAAGACCGGCAGGAAAAATTCTTGTGCTGGAAAAAGATATTGAACAGGTGAATCTGTGCTTGGCTCTTCCCGGCGCGGCGCAGACCTCAGAAGAATATTTTGCGCAGACTATGATCAGCAATATTTTCGGAGGAGGAATGAGCAGCCGTTTGTTTCAGCGTGTGCGGGAACAGAACGGTATGACATATTCTATCTATTCTTATCTTGCTTCCTCTGTGAACAGCGGCATGTTTACGATCTATGCCGGCATGAATCCGGCGCAGGCCTCCAGCGTTTTTGAGCTGATTATGGAAGAAGCGGACAAGCTGAAAAAAGAAGGCGTAACGGATAAGGAATTAACAGAAGCGCGCGAACAGCTTAAAGGAAGCTTTGTTTTGGGGCTTGAAAGTGTTGCGGCAAGGATGAACCGTAACGGAAAAGTGCTGCTGCTCAACGGCCGGGTTCTTACGGTAGATGAGGTTATTGAGCGTATTCATGCCGTAACGAAAGAAGATATGGAAAAAAATATACAGCGCATGTTTGATATCAGCCGGCTAAGCGCCGCTGTTGTAGGAAAGTGCAGTGAAGAATTGCGGCAAAAATTATATGATGTAAAATAGCGGTTTCTTTTATAATCATTTTGTGATATAATATAAAGGAATCAATTTCTTTTCCGCTGTGCCTAAAAAGGCAACAAAACGGTCGGCAAAGGAATACGGTATGTAAGGAGAATCGGCTTTCATGGCAACCCGGAAGAAAAAAACAACAAAAAAAACAGCGACCCAAAAGAAGAAAAGAGATCTTCGCAACGAGGTGTATGGCGTTGTTTTTATTGTGATCGGTGTGCTGCTGTTCCTTTCGCTTATTATTAATACCGAAAGCTTATTTAAAACTTATATAGCCGATGGGTTTATGCGAGGGGCGTTTGGCATCGGTGCCTATCTTATCCCGCTACTGCTGATTTTTTTCGGTGTGCAGGCGATTCGAGTTAAACAGCCTGAAATTCATATCGGTAAGCTCATCATGACACTTTTGATGGTGCTTTCGGGAGTAGGGCTGATTCATATGGGCTTCAGCTGGTTTGAAAACGTAGGAACGGCAGAAAGCGCGTCTACTTACGGGGAAGCTCTTTTTCAGGCATATGAGGCCGGGAAGAATCATTACGGTATGGGTGGATTTGCCGGTTTATATGTTTATCCTCTTACTTGTCTGGTGAGCAATATCGGCGCGATTATTGTATTTTTCGCCATTATTATTATTGCGTTGATTGTATTGTTTAATCTTTCTTTAAAAGATACCGGTGAGAAAGTTTCCCAAAAGGTGCGTGTGAGTATTGATGAGGCAGGACAGCGCTTTCACCGGGGAAGAAAGAAAAAAAATTATGATTATGATATCGGCACGGAGGAAACAGAAAAAGAATGTGATCCTGCGGAAGAGGACAACGAAACGTCTGATCATTTTGAGGTAAAAACGTTTACGGCACCGGCCGTAAAAAGGCCGGTTATTATTACTGCTGAAGAGAATGCTTCCGATAACGAGCCGGATCTCAATCAAGCGGCCGGCTCAGCGGAGGAAGATGTGAATGCGGAAGAGACAAAAGCCGTGCGTCCGGCATCAAAGGCGTATCAGGCACCCCCGCTTTCCCTGTTGAATCCGCCGGTTACGACAAAGAAAAACGCCAATACCGATCATTCGGAAAAAATTGAAATGATGGAATCTACGCTGAAAAGTTTCGGTATTACCGCTTGGGTGGAAAATATCACGGTAGGCCCCGCGATTACGCGGTATGAGCTTTCTATAGCCAAAGGTACCCGCGTGAGCCGTATTCTCTCCCTTTCGGATGATATTGCTCTTTCCATGGCGGCGGTAGGGGTGAGAATTGAGGCTCCGATACCGGGAAAATCAGCAATTGGCATCGAAATCCCCAACGAATCGGTTTCGATGGTAACTTTACGTGAAGTGCTTGAAAGCAATCGGTTTAAGGAAAGTAAATCACCGGTATCGGTAGGATTGGGAAAGGATATCACAGGTACGGCTATTATTGCGGATCTTTCAAAAATGCCGCATCTTCTTATTGCCGGACAGACCGGCGCGGGAAAAAGTGTTTGTATTAACTCCATTATCACCAGTATTTTATATAAATCTTCACCCCAGGAGGTGCGGCTTATCCTGGTAGATCCGAAAAAGGTGGAGTTGAATGTATATAACGGGATTCCCCATTTGCTTACTCCCGTGGTTACCGATCCGAAAAAGGCTGCGGGCGCCCTGCAGTTTGTGGTGCGCAAAATGGAAGAGCGCTACGAGACCTTTGCCAAACGTAAGGTAAAAGATATTGTAAGGTATAATGAAGTTGCTCTTGCTGCCGGAGAAGAGCCGATGCCCCGCATCGTTGTTATTGTGGACGAGCTGAATGATTTAATGCTTGTTGCAAGAGGAGAGGTAGAGGACAGCGTTATGCGCATTGCTCAGCTTGCGCGCGCGGCGGGTATTTATTTGATTCTTGCTACACAGCGTCCCAGCGTAAATGTAATTACGGGGGTTATTAAAGCGAATATTCCCAGTCGTATCGCTTTTGCCGTGGCCTCGGGTTTTGATTCTAAAACCATTCTAGATACCAGCGGCGCTGAAAAGTTGGTGGGCAAGGGCGATATGCTCTTTCATTTAAACGGCGAACCGAAACCGGTTCGTGTTCAGGGTGCTTTTGTTGATGAGCAGGAAGTGGAAAAGGTTGTGGAGTTTATTAAGGCGAAGAACTCGCAGGCTGAATATATCGGGGAAGAGCAGTTGGTAATGCGTGAACTGAAACCTTCTCACGGCGGCAGCGGAGAGAATCCGAATGACGATGAGGAAAACAGTGATGAAGATGAGCTCTTTCCCGCCGCGGTAGAATATGCCATTGAGTGCGGAAGTATTTCCATTTCGGCATTGCAGCGTAGGTTTAAAGTGGGCTATTCCAGAGCCGGCAGGCTGATTGACGCGATGGAACTCAGAAATATTGTAGAACCGGCTCAGGGCGCAAAAGCGCGCAAGGTTCTTGTGACACGCGAAGAATTTTGGGCAAAGTATGATGAAAGACTGGATTGATTTATGATACATGTTGCAATCGTTTCACTGGGATGCAATAAAAACCTGGTGGATTCTGAGGTTATGGCAGGCTATTTAAAAAACGCAGGGTTTGCTTTTGCAGAACAGCCTCAAGAAGCGGATGTTATTATTGTGAATACCTGCGGCTTTATTCAGGAAGCAAAAGAAGAGGCGATAGATACGATTTTGCAGATGGCGCAGTATAAGAAGCATCACTGCAAAGCTCTGCTGGTTACCGGATGTCTGACGCAGCGGTACCCTCAGGCGATAGCGGATATGCCGGAAGTGGACGGCGTTCTCGGAACATATGCTTATGAAACGATTGCCCGAGCGGTAAGCAACGTGCTTGAAGGAAAAAAAATTGTGGATACGAGCGGCAATGCTGAATATTTGGATAAACCGATAGAGCGGATCATATCTACAAAGTACTACGCATATCTTAAAATAGCCGAAGGCTGCGACAATCGATGCGCATATTGTGCCATTCCTTTTATTCGAGGGGGTTATGTTTCCCGCAGTGAAGAAAGTCTCTTAAGAGAAGCCGCCGAATTAAAAGAAAAGGGAATAAAGGAAATTATTCTTACCGCACAGGATACAACACGTTACGGAATGGATAGAGGCAGTCTTCGATTTGCCGCCCTGCTTGAAAAAATAGCGCTCTTGGGGTTCGAATGGGTACGTGTGATGTATACATATCCTTCTACGGTAGGGGAAGATGTTATCTCCGTAATGGAATCCCATAAAAATATATGTAAATATATCGATATGCCGATACAGCATACAGAGGATGAAATGCTTCGCGCAATGAACCGTCATTATACAAAGGCAGATCTTATCCGAATTTTAGAGCGTATGAGAGAATCAAAGGCGGAATGGACATTGCGTACTACACTTTTGTGTGGATTCCCGGGTGAAACGGAGCGTCAGCATAAAAAAATGATGGATTTTATTCGGCAGTATCGTTTCGATCATTTAGGTGTGTTTGCTTTTTCCTGTGAAGAGGGAACGGAGGCGGAAAAAATGCCGCATCAGTGCCGGCGATCTACGGCACTGCGCCGGTGCGATGATATTATGCTGTTGCAGGGACAGCTTGCTCATGAGTATCATAAGCGTCGAGAGGGAAAGTGCTATAAAACTCTTGCTGAGGGCTTTGATGAAAGTCAGCAGCTATGGTACGGCCGTACGGATTTTCTTGCGCCGGAAGTTGACGGAAAAGTTTATTTTTCCGGCAACGGTGTTGAACCGGGTAATTTTTATAACGTGTTGATTGAAGAAGCTTTTGGATATGACTTTTTTGGGAGGGTGGTTGAATGAATCTGCCAAATCGAATAACGGTGCTGCGCGTTATTTTGACGCCGGTGTTAGTACTTTTGTTTTTTTGTAAGCTGTACATACTTTGCGCTATTATCTTTCTGGCGGCTTCCCTTACGGATATGATTGACGGAAAAATCGCAAGAAAACGGGGACTTGTTACTGTTTTCGGCAAATTTTTTGATCCGTTGGCGGATAAACTGATTAATTTAGCGGCTATTATTATTTTAGCGGCGCAAATTTTATACGCTCAGCAATATTGGTATGGGGTTTTTGCGGTAATAACGGCGGTTATTATTGTGGCAAGAGAAGTGATTATTACAAGTCTGCGCGCGCTTGCCGCCAGTGAGGGCGTGGTAATCGCGGCAGACAGTTTGGGAAAGCTGAAAACGGTTTTGCAGGATGTAGCGATTATCGCTATGTTCTTGGATGAATCCTCTTGGCTGGAATTTTCTTTTGCGGGAGAGCTCATTCATTGGACGGCGGTTATTACTTTAGCCGGCGCGTTAATTTTAACCATTATTTCGGGAATTAATTATTTCGCGGCCAACAAACAGATTGTGGAAAAAATCAGCAAAGATATATGAAAGAATTTTTTGATTTTTTGATAGAAAACCAAATTACCGTTGCTACGGCAGAGTCTTGTACCGGCGGAAATATTGCGGCGGCTTTGGTGGCTCATCCGGGAATTTCCAGTGTGTTTTTAGCCGGTCTTGTTACTTATGCCAACAGTGCAAAGATGCGGCTGCTCGGCGTGCGTGAGGATATCTTGCGGCGTTATGGGGCGGTGAGTCCGCAGTGTGCCGAAGCTATGCTGGAAGGCGCGGTAAAAGCGACCGGAGCACAGGCGGCGGTTTGCACTACCGGCATTGCCGGCCCCGGCGGCGGAAGCAGAGAAAAACCGGTAGGACTTGTATATATAGGAGTCCTTTATCAAGGGACAAGCTTTATTCAACGCTGTGTTTTTTGCGGCAGCAGGGCGGAAATTATCGAAAAAGCAAAGAATGAGGCGCTTTTTTTGCTAAAATGGAAAGTGCAAAGTAAGGGAGGATAATTAAATGGAAGAAAAAGATACCTTAAAAGAAAAAGAAAAGGCATTGCAGCTGGCGCTTACCGGCATTGAGAAGCAGTTCGGCAAGGGCTCTATCATGAAATTGGGTGACGCCGCGGCAAAAATCAATGTACAGGTCATTCCCACAGGTTTTGTGCAGATCGATGCCGCTCTCGGCGTAGGCGGAATTCCGAAAGGAAGAATTACCGAGATTTACGGACCGGAGTCCTCCGGTAAAACCACGCTGACGCTTCATATCATAGCGCAGGCACAAAAAAACGGGGGAATCGCCGCTTTTATTGACGCAGAACATGCCTTAGATCCGGTATACGCGAAAGCGCTCGGCGTCAATATCGATGAACTGTATGTCTCTCAGCCCGATACAGGTGAACAGGCCTTAGATATTTGTGAAGCATTGGCGCGCAGCAACGCGGTGGATCTGATTGTCATTGATTCGGTTGCCGCGCTTACTCCTAAGGCCGAAATAGAAGGGGATATGGAAGCTTCTACCGTTGGCCTTCAGGCAAGACTTATGAGCCGGGCATTGAGAAAAATTACCGGAGTTGTGGGAAAATCCAATACGGCGGTTATTTTTATCAATCAATTGCGGGATAAGATAGGAGTAGTTTACGGAAATCCGGAAACCACTACCGGAGGAAAAGCACTGAAATTTTTTGCTTCGGTTCGTATTGATATCCGCAAGGGAGAGGCTTTGAAGAACGGAGCGGAACAAATCGGAAACAAGGCGAAAATTAAAATTGTAAAAAATAAGGTGGCGCCGCCTTTTAAGACAGCTGAAGTCGATATGATCTTCGGAAAAGGAATATCGAAGGAAAGCTCTTTGCTTGATTTTGCTATTGATACCGGAATTATTACAAAAAGCGGTTCTTGGTTTAGCTATGAGGGTGAACGAATCGGCCAAGGCAGGGATAACGCCAAGGAGTTTTTGATTACGCATCCTGAGATTATGGAACAGGTGGAAAATAAGCTCAAGGAGAGCTTAGCGTCGATGACTCCCGGAGCTGCCGGCAAGGATGACCTTGACGGAGATGATTGATTGTATCGGAGAATGGATGAATGGGAAAATTTCAAAACTGGTATAACAAAATATTTATGGGTAATCCTGATAAAAAGGATTTTACGGCAAAGGACTTACCTAAAACAAGGGTAGATCAGTACTTTGATGTAGTTAAATTGCGGTTTTCAGGTATGGTATTGGGCAATGTTTTATATATGCTTTTTGCTTTGCCGCTTATTATATTTTCGCTTTATTATTGGTTTGCGGTGGCTGAACTGAATCAAGAAGAAGCCATTCAGCAGGTTCTTATCGGAGAGAATAGTACTCTGTTATCCTATTTGCTGATTTGTGTACCTCTTTATACGATTATTGGTCCGGCAAAGGCGGGATTGTATTATTGTCTGCGTAACTGGGTATGGAATGAACGCGCGGTTATTCGGGAACATTTCTGGAAGGAATTTAAACGCAGTTTTTGGAAAGCTCTGTTTTTAAATTTAGTTAACGGAATGATGCTCTTTGCCGGCGTATGGTGGATTACAACGTTTATGATGAATGTTGAATCGTATGCATGGATGCGTTTTGCTGCCATTGCCGTCGGTATTGTTTTGGTTATTTATTTTATGTCGTCTATTTATCATTTCCCTCAGCTTGTAACGTATCAGTTAACGATCAGACAGATTCTTAAAAACTCTTTTATTTATTTGGTAGTACAGTTTCCGCGTACTTTGGCGGCCGTACTGATCTATGTTGCAGCGGCTGTGATTTTTTATTTCTTAGGACAAATATTGCTGGTCGTTTTTCTTTTTATGGGAATGTCTTTTATTTATCTGGGACAGATGATTTTCAGTAATTATTTGTTTGATAAGTATGTCAATCCCCCCGAGGAACGCCGTAAAGGAATGGCGCCGCTGGAGTAAGTGCTTATGCAGTATGAAAAATTTGCGAAGATTTACGACGCATTGATGTATGATGCACCGTATCAAAAGTGGACGGACTTCATTAAAAAAAAGTTAGCCGGCGCGCGGGAGATTGTGGAATTGGGATGCGGTACGGGACAGGCTACTGTAGAGTTAGCAAAAACTTTCTCCGTTACCGCACTGGATCTTTCGGAAGACATGCTTCAAGTAGCTGCAGATAAGCTGCGTGCCGCCGGACGGCCTGTAAAACTGGTTCATGGGGATATGGGGGCTTTTTCTCTGCATAAACCGGCAGATGCGGCTGTTTGCATTTGTGACGGCGTCAATTGTCTTTTAACACCCGAAAAGGTAAAAAGCGCGTTTGAAAATATTCATAAGAATATCCGATCCGGAGGAATGTTTATCTTTGACATCAGCAGCGAATTTAAGCTGACATCTATGGATGGCCAGCTGTATTGCGAAGACGCGGATGATATTACTTATATTTGGCGGAATCGTTTTGATCATAATACGCGTTTGCTGACTATGGATATTGCTTTTTTTGTTGCGCAGGATGAAACACATTATCAGCGGTTTGATGAGGAGCACATTCAGCGGGCACACAAACAAGAGGAAATTATTCTTTGGCTCAAGCAGGCAGGATTTGAAGTGCTGTCTGTTACCGACGATTATACGGAAAAAGAAAATACAAAAACAAGCATGCGTATCACTTTTTGTGCCCGCGCATGAAAAAAAGTTTGAGGGGAACACTATATGGAAGATCAAATACTTCACGCTATGGTTTGTGACGGACAGGCGGCGCTTTTGATGATTCACTCTTCTTCAGCGGCCTTGGAGGCTAAAACACTTTTAAAGCTCAATGACGGAGTTTCTATGGCCTTGGGACGGCTGCTCAGCGCCGGAGCGTTGCTCGCACAGAGAAATAAAAGTGAATCGGAAAAGCTGACGCTGATTATAGATGGCGGAGGACCGGCAGGAAAATTATTGGTTACAGCGGATAATAGGGGAAATGTGAAGGGCTGTGCGGATCATCCCGACGCCTGTGTGCCGACTGGCAAAATTCAGCTTCCTGCGTTGGTGGGAAAAAGCGGCCAGCTCACGGTAATACGGGATAATCCTGTGGGAGAACCGTATGTGGGAATTTGTAATATTGTTGCAGGAGATATAAATCGGGATTTTGCTGCATATCTTGTAACAAGCGAGCAGCAGCCCGCCGCGGTGGCGCTTGATTGCGGATATGAGAACGGAAAATTTACCTGCGGCGGTATTTTGGTATTGCCGATGCCCGGGTGCGATTTAGCGGTACTGGATCAGATAGAACAAAAAATTCATGCGGCTGAGGACCTTTTACATAGGCTGAATTATCATCTTTCTTTGGAAGAGATGGCGTTTGACATGTTTTGGGATGTAGGGGTCAAACCTTTGGAAACGGTTCCGCTACGGTATTTTTGCGATTGTTCAAAGGAGCGTTTTGAGCAAGCCCTTATATCGCTTGGAAAGAACGAGCTGCTTTCACTTGCTTATGAAGATGCTGATACGGAAATATGCTGTCGTTTTTGCGGAAAAAAGTATGTATTCAGCCGTGATGCGTTAAAAGAATTGGCTAAGGAATTATGATATGGCGAGTATTGCAAAAGGATTAAATAAGCGGGGACATAAAGAGCTTTACAACGGTCAGTATACAAAAGCCGTTGAGCTTTTTTTTCGGGCTGTGATTGTGGAACCGGATAATTTGGATTATATTATGGATCTGATTTACGGTCTGAATCAAAATGCGGATTATACAAGGGCACTGGAGTATTGCTATGCGTTGCTGGGAATGGAAAAACCGCAGGAGTTTGATATGGCGACGCTTTATTTTTTTACGGCGGAAGCGTTCGGGGGAATCGGAAGCGCGGAGTGCTGCGCACAGATGCTGGAGCGGTGTTTAGCGGAGGCCCCGGATGGGACGGCTTCTCATGACGCTGCGGCTTTTTTGGCGGATTTAAAGGAGCGATATACTTTAGAAAAATATGATCCCTCTACCAATGAGGTCAGTATGGGAATGATCAACGGCATGTCCGAAGCGCCTTTTGTTAATTATGAAACAGCCGAGTGCGCGGGCGAGGCTACCTCTTTGGCGGAAGAGGGAAGAATTCAGGAAGCAATACAGCGTTTAGAAAAAGAGTTTGATGAGGGAAATTTTACTGTTACACTTTTAGGCTTCGGAATTATGCTGGGAAGTCAAATAAAGGATTATGCTTATATGCTTCAATGCGCGGAACGGTTTAAATTTATTGAAGATTATACAATTTACGAACTGCGCGCGCTGGCGTATAATATGAGTGTACTGAAAAAAGATGATCTTGCGTATATTCTCTATCGGGAACTGTATGCGCAGGAAAGCGGCGAAAAAGAAATTGCTTTCGGCTTCGCCGTAGCCTGCGAGCGTATGGGAGAAACCGATCATGCCAGGGAAATCGCCCAGCAATTGGCGGCAACGGAAGGCAATATGGGGGTTGCGACATATTATATCGGTGAAATAGGCAGAAAGGTTCATTCATATCTGTATCGTTATGAAGGAGAAGCGGTAAAAATAATAACGGATAGCTATCGTGCGGAAAATCTTGAAAGTTTCTATTCTGATCCTAAAAAGATCGTTGAGGCGTCGGATTTTATGATCTATGCGCCGCCGGAAGAAATTAAAAAATTTTTCAGTATTGCCGATGATAAAAATCCGTTAATGGAATTAGAACTCAGGCGGCTTGCAATTAACCGTAACGCCAGCCTGTTTGTGCGCGCGCAGGCGGCAAAAATTCTGTATCAGGCGGAAAAAATGCTGTACTTTAATACCGGAACGGATATTGTAGTATTTACGGAAGAGCTTCACGCCGTACTTGAAAAATTTTTAGAAAAGGAAATGCAGGAAAATGAAAAAACTGATTGATTTTGATCGTCAATTTAATGAGTATATGGATTCTTGGGCGGAAGAAATGCTGCAGCAGGGAAAAAAACCGGAAGAAATTGAGGAGCTGATTCCACAGACTTATGCCGCTTGGATGGAAAAGGAAGCGGCTTATTTTGAAGGCATGAAGCAAGAAGAGCTGATTGCTATGCTGGGAGCATATTTGGATGAGGATATAGCCGTTCCCGATGCGCTCAGCAACAAGATTGCGGATCTTCCTGAGTGCCAGCAGGCGGTATATTCGCTGTTTCAGCAGGAAGACAGAGCGGATAGTGACAGAGTTTTTTTGATGAATCTTTTATCGGATATGAATTCTTTGCTTCCGGTATATGATTATATTCGTATGATTTGTAAAAATGAGAATCCTGAACTTGCTGACGCGGCGGCTGAAGCTTTAAAATATATGGGAATAAACGCTTCACAGGCTGTTTTTGAGGCATATGAAAGTCAAGAAGAAACGGAAACCAAAGAACGGCTGATGTATGTTTTGGTTTATTGCGAACCGGTACGGGAGAATTTAGCGGAAGAATTGATACAATTGATGGCACAAACCCAAAACAAGGCTATGGTTGCCGGATTTATGGCCGCTTATGGCGATGAGCGCTGTCTATCGGCTTTGTATCAAGCAGAAAAGGCAAAGGACATTGCGTATATTGATTATGTGGAAATCTGTGACGCGATAGAAGCCTTAGGCGGTGAAACGGCGAGGGATCGTGAGTTTAACGGCGACGAATACTATGAGATGATACATAGCGGCGGATTGGAATAAAAAAAGAATAAAGAATAGTGTCTTTGCGTACGGAAAGGACAGGTTTTCATATTTGGTTGCTTTTCCGTGACAGAACTAAATAAAAATTTTGTAAGAGTCGCTTTATTAAGGAATATGAAAAGATGAGGGATCCTCTGAAATTACAAGAGATTTTTTATAAAGAAAAAGGAAAGGCGGATGCATGAGATTTTTTGCAACCACTCCGTTTGCTATGGAAAAACCGGTATGCCGAGAGTTTGAGCGTTTGGAAATCCCGTATACAGACATAAGTGAGGGAAGAGTTTATTTTAACGGCGACGTTTCGGTACTTGCCAAGGCTTGTGTCAATTTGCGCAGTGCGGATCGTATTTTTTTAGAATTGGCCTTTTTCCGGGCTCAAAGTTTTGATGAATTGTTTGATAATATTCTAAAAATAGAATGGGCGGATATTCTATCTGTTAGGGGAAAATTTCAGGTAAGCGCCAAATGTGCCCGTTCAAAACTTATGAGTGTGCCGGATGTGCAGCGTATAGCGAAACTTGCGATTATAAAGGCCATGCAAAGACGCATAAAAAAGGTGCGATTTCCCGAAGATGGTGAGGCCTATCCAATTCATGTCCATATCAACCGTGACAGGGTTACCGTAGCACTGGATTGCTGTGGAGAGAGTCTTCATAAACGCGGATATCGTGTCAAGACGGCACCCGCGCCTCTACGAGAGACTTTTGCGGCAGGACTTCTGAATTTGATTGGATATTACGGTAAAAAGCAAATATTTTTGGATCCTTTCTGCGGTTCGGGAACTTTGGCGATAGAAGCGGCTATGATCGCCCTGAATATTGCCCCGGGAATGCACCGGAATTTTATTTGTGAAAATTTTAAAAATTTTGATAATGCGGTGTTTGAAATTGCCAGACGACAGGCGAAAGATGCGGTGCAGGAAGCATCCGTACAAATATTTGCTTCTGATATTTCACAAGAGATGACAGAATTAACACGTTTTCACGCTGTTCGCGCAGGCGTGGAGCAATATATTACACTAAAGACTTGTGCGGCGGCGGAATGCCGGCTCCCGGCGCCCTGCGGAACTATTTTGACCAATCCTCCATATGGGCAGAGGCTGGGCGACGAAAAAGAAATGAAAGAGGTAAACAAACAGTTAGAAGTACTCTTAGAGCGCTTTAGCGGATGGAACAGGCATATACTCAGCGGTGATAAAAATTTTGAGCAAAATCTCAAAAAAAGGGCGAATAAGATAAGACGTTTTTATAACGGAAACATTGAATGTAACCTATATTCTTATTTTGCGCAAAATAAATAAAAAAGTGGTTGACAAGTATATATCTTTTAGGTATAATTACAAAGCAATCGAAAATCGTTCTGCCGCATAAGAGCAATAGCATTGATAAAAATGCAGTTGTTAGGCTGAACATTGAGTTGTTTGCTTTATGGCGCCTTGGTCAAGCGGTTAAGACATCGCCCTTTCACGGCGGTAACAGGGGTTCAATTCCCCTAGGCGTCACCAAAATTGGGCTTTTAGCTCAGTAGGTCAGAGCGGTCGGCTCATAACCGATTGGTCCGGGGTTCGAGTCCCTGAAGGCCCACCAGATGCAAACAGCTCAATCCTTAAGCCTTGGTAGCTCAGTCGGTAGAGCAGAGGACTGAAAATCCTCGTGTCGGTGGTTCGATTCCGCCCCAAGGCACCATCAAGTGCTGGTGTAGCTCAATCGGTAGAGCAGCTGATTTGTAATCAGCAGGTTGCGGGTTCGAGTCCCATCACCAGCTCCAATATCATTTATATTATGGAGAGATTCCCGAGCGGCCAAAGGGAGCAGACTGTAAATCTGCCGTCTTCGACTTCGATGGTTCGAATCCATCTCTCTCCACCATACAACAAAAAAACCTCGATGAAATCGGGGTTTTTATTTTTTGTGCATGAATTTTGCACAAATTAACACCTGGAAATGTTAAATATTTTCTAAAATTTTAAGTGCCCGTTCCTCTTCACACGGGTATAAATGCGCATAAGTTGACCATGTAATTCCTCCTAACCGGCGCGCAATCTCCTGAATGTTGGTCTTCTCATTTATTAGCAGCGTTGCGTGAGTATGGCGGAAATCATGGACGCGTATATGCGGCAGCATTAGCAAATTTTATATTTGCGTTTGTGCCGGTATCTGAAAGGCATTTGATGCCGTCACAGACCCGGAAATCGTCCGAAAAAGTCCTTTCTTGCATTTGCCTTTTCTTGTGTTGGGCAAGGATATCTAAAAACTGCTTTGGCGCCTGCAAATCTCTATACGACGATTTGTTTTTAGGCGGCGTTTGCACAACGGGCTTTCCCTTGGATTTTTGGTTCACGCGCCGGCTCACATAGCTGATGTTATTTTCAATATCAGACCATTTCAGCGCGTTGATTTCGCCCTTGCACATATCGGTGTAAAATGCTATATTGAAAAATACATAGTATCCATTTATAAGACTGAAAAAATGAGCAAAAGGTTGGGATTATTTTTCATTATATCATAAAAATTTAAGAAACATCTAACACAAAAATCTGTAATGAAAGACTCTTGATGAATTTGTTTGGCTTGTTGCCTTTAAAGAAAATAGACGCCTGTTTTGTTAACAAATAAAAATAAGTTAGAACGTAACCGGTTACTGTTTTTATAGATCATTTTTTTTATAGTTTGGGAAAGCTTTGTTCTAAGCCGGTTTTCAAAAAAATTAAAGGGCGTCAGAATTATCAAATTTAAGAGCTAAACTTCCGTGTTGTATTTTCTTTTTAAGGTTAAGAAAAATTTTAAGTTAATCAAAAAATGATTAAATTTATTGTTGGCTTTTTGTTAATTGCGTGGTATTCTATATTTATAAACGAAAGGAGATGTGCTATGGGATACACAAAATTTGGCGAATTTATGAGAATTAAGCGAATTCAAAACCACGAGGTTATGGGCGATACTGCAAATCTATTAGGTGTAAAGCTTCCTTTTGTATCTACGGTCGAAAGCGGAAAACGAAATGTCCCTGAAGAGTGGATACCGATATTGGTTGAGCATTATGGTTTGAGTAAAGAAGAACAGGCAGAATTATCAGAAGCTGTTGAACAATCAAAAACACAAGTTAAAATCAACCTTATGTCTGCAAACAATTTGCAACGCAGCGTTGCCGTACAAATTCAGCGTTCTTTTGATAAACTTGATAAAGAAACCGCGGAGGCAATCATTGAACTTCTGAACAAGGAAGAAACTTAATGGATTATAAAACAAAACCCACAAGCCGGGAAAAATTACATTATTTAACGGTAGAAATAGCATACTACCATCCCAAAAGGAAACTTACGGGTACATTAAAAATGTTCTTCACATGCATTATTATGATAAAAATCTCAAAAGAACAGATGCTGCATATTTAGACAGAACTACATTTGAAAAATATGAAAAATATCTGAAAGGAATGAAGTGGTATGATAAATGGTAATGCTTCTGAATTTATCAATGAGTTAATTTATCAAGACCATTATGCTAATTATCAAGGACAAAAATATTTTTTTAATGGATGTCAATGCAAATATGATATGAGTGGAAATATTGTAACTGCTACCTTGGAAGTATATAATCTAACATCTAATGAAATTGTTTTTTCAACTACTCAAAATAATACGGTTCAATGTATTGATATATTTGAAAATGCTAAAATTTTCAATGGCAAGACTTTTTGGGAAGTTGAAAAGGATATAGAGTGGGTGGATTTCTGAAATGAAAGGCGGAAATGTATCAAATTTATTGATAAAACAACCCTTCAGGAAGAAACAGTTATGTGTCAAGGAAAAAAGTATTTTTCCCATGGCCTACTATATGCCCCTGTCCAAGAAATTATTATTTTGAAATTCATTTTTGGAATGCTAACGAATGTTATGTTGAAACTGTTTATCAATGCATGGGTGCTTCACAAAACAAATGTTCAGAAAAATTAACGAGCCTATTGTTAACGGCAAAACCTTTTGGGGAGCCGAACCAGATATGGAATGGTAAAACTGCTTTTTGCATGATTAACAGGTGCAACGTCTCGGTGTTGTGCCTGTTTTTTGCTATAATCATGCTTAAATTATTTCAATGGGGAATTTTTATGTCTCTCCATTTACAGCAAAGAATTTTAGGAAGCCGCGATTAAGTTTTACGAGAGGAATCCTACAATCGCCGAAACCTTGCAGGAGTTTGGCATATCCCCAATATTGCTTTTTGAATGAAAAAGAAATAGGAATAACGCCATGATTTTATTATTGACGGAAATATAAAATACAGAAATTTTTGTCAATCGTAAGCGCATTTAAAAAATACAGAGTGTACGTTAGAGGTGATCAGAAAAGCATTTTGCCAGGTAAGTGCTACCAACGATGAAGAAATTGCCGCCATCAAAGAACTTGAGGCGCAACATTTTATCCATGCCTTGTGCGAAGCACTAAATTTTCCACATGGTACTTACTATAATAGAAGGACTGCCGCGATATAGGCAGTCCTTGCGCTTATTTATTTTCTGTATCTTTTTCTGTATCTTCTGTATTTTTATCTTTGGTTTCAGAGGGCTGTTCCGGGGTGCTTTCTTGCGAAAGCTGTGTTTTCTCAGCTTTGAAATCAGCCAGTGTTTTTCCATTATAAATTTCCTCAAATTGTGTGCCGGTGATTTTTTCCATATCTAAAAGTACTTCGGCAAGATTATCTAAGATATGGGATTTGTCTTTTAAAATAGTATAAGCCTGTGCGTCGGCTTTAGAAATAATTTCATGGATCGCCGCGTCCACACGGGAGGAAAATGCCTCTGAATGCGCTTTATGGGCTGAAAAATCCCGTCCTAAGAAAATTTCATCACCGTCACCCTCATCTAAATAGATAGGGCCGATTTCGTCATACATACCGTATTTGGTTACATATCCCTTGGCCAATTCGGTAGCATTGCGTATGTCGGAAGAGGCTCCCGTGGAAATATCACCGATTACCAGTTTTTCTGCCGCGCGGCCGCCAAGGCACATCGTAATGCGGTCTAAAATATAGCCTCTCGAATAGGGACCCTCATCGTCATCGGGGCGGGTCAGCGTATATCCACCGGCACTTCCGCGCGGGATGATGGAAACCTCTGTTACGGGATCGCAGTTTTTCAGACTGCGCGCCACAATTGCGTGACCGGCTTCATGGTAGGCAACCAGACGTTTCATCTGCGGGCCGGTCTTATGAGAACGCTTTTCCGGCCCCATAATCACACGGGTGATGGAGTCTTTGATTTCCTGCATTCCAATCTTTGATTTTCTGCGCCGTACAGCCAAAAGTGCCGCTTCGTTGCACAAATTTTCAATATCGGCGCCAACAAAGCCGGAGGTCAGAAGCGCTACTTCATGAGCCGAAACATCACTGTCAAATGATTTGTTCCGCGCGTGAATCAAAAAGATTTCTTCTCTTCCTTTTGTATCCGGCGGAAGTACGTGAATTTGGCGGTCAAAACGGCCTGAACGCAGCAATGCGGGATCAAGAATATCGGCACGGTTGGTTGCTGCCATAATTATGATGCCCTCATTTACCATAAAGCCGTCCATTTCTACCAGCAACTGATTTAGTGTTTGCTCTCTTTCATCATGTCCGCCGCCGATACCGGAACCACGTCTGCGGCCTACGGCGTCAATCTCATCAATAAAGATAATACACGGGGCATTTTTTTTGGCCTGATTGAACAAATCCCGTACCCGAGCCGCACCGATTCCGACGTATAGTTCTACGAAGTCAGAACCTGTTATAGAGAAGAACGGTACGCCGGCTTCTCCGGCAACGGATTTTGCCAGAAGCGTTTTTCCTGTTCCGGGAGGACCCACCAACAGAACACCTTTGGGAATACGCGCGCCCATCTTCGTATATTTATCCGGTTGCTTTAAGAAGTCCACAATTTCTGCAAGCTCTTCTTTTTCTTCATCGGCACCGGCAACGTCCTTAAAGGTAACTTTCTTTTTAGGGTCATCATACATTTTTGCGGTGGAACGGCCGAATTGCATGGCTTTTCCATTACTCGCGCTTTGAGCATAGATAAAATACATGATCACGCCCGTGATGATCAAAAGGAACAGATAGGGAAGATACTGCAGATACCAGGGCGCTGAGGCAAAATAGGTATCGTATTTAGGAAGACGAAGCGCTTCATCCTCATTTTGAGTAGCGTTGATAAGGGAAGCTTCGAATTCGTCGGTGTAAATAATGGAAGCTTTATAGTCGTAATTTTTTATAACGTCGTTAATTAACTTCTCATTATCCTGCGTCATATCGATTTTATTCGGGTTTTCTTTGGTAACGCAGTATACGGTATTGCTGTTTACTACAAGAACATATTCAAATTCACCTTGATTCAGCATTTGAGTGAATTCGGAAGAGGAAAGCTCTTTTTTAGCAGAGCTTTTGGCCTGCATGCTGTTAAAGGCAAGTACAATTACTAATACAATCAGCCCAACATAAGCAACGGCGTAGAGAAATCGTTTTTTCATTTATGTCTCCTTTCGGCAGGAATCGATTTTCAGTATTATAACATTGAATAGGGTTTATTACAATGAAAACTCTGTGAAACCTGAGTGTAAGTAAAAACATCAAGAATTTTGTTAGTTTACAGGGAATCAATATATTCCCGCTTGATATAGCAAACATCCTCAAGCTGTCGGCCGGATTGATTAAAATCAAGACCATAGCCGATTACGAATTCGTCGGGAATTTCGAAGCAGCAGTAATCCGGCTTGATGTCTACCTTGCGCCGGGACGGCTTATCAAGCATACAGCATATTTTAAAAGATGCCGGTTTTCGGGTAAGCAGAAGAGCCCGAAGAGAAGTAAGCGTGAGACCGGTATCAATGATATCTTCCACAATTAAAACATTCTGGCCGCTGATGGAGGTATCTAAATCCTTGCGTATTTTTACCTCACCGGTGGATTCTGTAGAACCGCCGTAGCTTGAAATCGTCATAAAATCAAATTTTACATCCATATTCAGCTGGCGCACAAGATCGGAAAAAAACAAAACGGCTCCTTTTAGTATGCCCACAACAAGCAAAGATTTTCCCTTGTAATCCTTGTTAATTTGTTCGGCAATTTCTCGGATGCGTTTTTGCATTTGTTCTTTTGAAATCAGTGTTTCCATTTTTTCTTTCGGAATCATAAGCGTTCTCCTTGTGATATTTTTATTATATTTTTGGTTTCATTTTTTATCGCCGCGCGGGAAGAAACCGTGTAACCGATAATTGCTAAAATTTCATTATCCCGAGCAAGAAGAGGAATTTGACTCCGTTTTTGCTGCGGTATTTTTTTATCAATAAAATATTTTTTCAGCGTGCATTTTCCGTTGCTTCCCAAAGGATAGAGAAAATCACCGCTGCGTCTTGTTCGTAGTGTAAGACTTTTGGGAAGAGCGTCAAAATCTAAAAATTCACAGTTTTCATGCGTCCCCGTTTCGGGAACAAAACAACTGGAAATCACGGTGTTGTTATACCAAGGATAACTTTTCTGCGGAAAGAAAGCAAACTCCGCGGAAAACGGATCGGTGTTGAAAGAAAAAAGGATTGACCCATAAGATTTCTGCGCTGTGATTCCTCCGGGAAGCTGAACTTTTTTGCCGGATTGCTTATTCCAAAGCTCCGCTGCACTCTCTAAATGCACACGCTCAATATCCTGTATATTTCCTTTTAAGAGAGAGAGAGCTTGTTTAATTAACTCCAGCTTTATCATATACGGAACATCAGCAAATATGAGTTCAATATTGTTTTCATTCTTTCGGATCAGTTGCTTTGTATATTGTTCCAGTTGCTTATCAATAAGCTGTTTATATCCTGTAAGAAGCTCCGCACAGGAGGTGATCGCCGATATCGCGTCGGGATTTACGTTTTCCATGAGCGGAAGCAGCTGCCGGCGGATTTGATTGCGGGTAAAAGAGATATCGTAGTTGGTAGAATCTTCAATGAACGTAAGATGATTCTCTTTGTTAAAAGCTTCGATCTCCGGTCTTGAAACCTCTAAAAGCGGACGGATCAGATTACCGGAAACCGGAAGCATACCGCACAGCCCCGCCAAACCGCTGCCCCGCAGCAGATGCATCAGAATCGTTTCGGCCTGATCATTTTTGTTGTGCGCCACCGCGAGAGGCGCGCGCAGAGTTTTCGCATACTCCTGCAGAACGCGGTATCGTTCCTGCCTTGCTGCAGTTTCAAGAGAAAGCTTATGTTGTTTGGCAAAGGAGGGAATATCCAAATGCTCTACAAAATATTCAATATTATATTTTTTACAAAAATTTTCGGTAAAAGCTGCGTCCCTCAGTGCTTCGCTGCCGCGGATCCCGTGCTCGATGTGTACTGCCGTGACGGAGTAGCCGAGTTTTTGGAGCAGAAATACCAGCGCCGTAGAATCGGCACCGCCGGAAAAGCCCACAACAACACGGCTGGCGGGGGACAGCATATGATATTTTTCTATATACGCTTTTATTTTTCTCAGCAAAGGGATTCTCTCACTTTCTTGTGCGGATATCGTTTCCGGGAACGCGCAGGATCACGGAAACGCTCCGATCCAACAATCGGGAAGCGATGCGTTCGGTATACCGTTCTTTCAGTTTATCAGCCGTCAGATTTGTAGAAATACAAAGAGGTTTTTTTAGGCGTGTTCTCTCATTGATGAGTAAAAACATATATTCCACCGTGATGTTGTTAAACAGCGGTTCGGTACCTAAATCATCAATCATCAGCAATTCGGTTTCGAGTAATGCGTCAATATCGTTTACTTGGTTTAAGGCGTATTTACGCAGGATATCAAACAGTCGCCCGGCAGAAATAAAAACAGTGCTGAATCCTCTTTCATGAAGGCGGGAAGCGATACAGTTGAGTAAAAAGGTTTTTCCTGTACCGGTATTACCACTTAAAAGAAGATTGCTGTATTTTACTTCAGGAAAAGATTCGGCATATGCTTGGCAGTAATCTTTTATTTTGGTCATTTCCGCGCCGATATCCATTCCCTGTACGGGAGGGTAGATTCCCGCGTCAAATGATTCAAACGTTTGTGTGTTCAGCGCGCAGTCGTTTTTCATTGCCAGTTCGATTAAACGCCGGGTAAAACAGGAACAGCGCTGATTGGTTCGGGGAAGATACCCTGTATCATTGCAGAGTTTACACGAATATTCCGGCTGAGGAATTGTGAGACAGTGATCGGCAAGGTAGCGATCTATGGCAATCTGCAGTTTATTTAATTCAGACTCTTTTTTACTTTTTTCAATTGAAAAATCGCAAATGAGTGCGCGTTTTTTCTTTTCTAATGCCTGGAGCTTCGGATTTTTTGCGTAGAGCTGCTCAAGACGAAGATCGGCGTTTATTTGCGCACTTTGATGTTTTTGTTTCAGTTCACGTTCTACTTGACGTATAGCGGCAATATCCATTTTGTTTATATCTCCAATTGATCAATATCGGTATAGATGTCATCGCCGTAAGATTCCGTTCTGCCGCTGAAAGAAGTATTTTTCTTGTTTGGCGCTGCAGAGGATTGGGAAGCAAAAGTTTGGGAAATTTGCGCGGGCGTAAAAGCTGAAGCGGTTTTCAGCGCGTCAAGCTGCTGAAGATATTTTGAGAAAGAATGAATATTTTTTTCACAGCATAATTTGGCTGCGGCTAAAAGTGCGTCTGCCTGAAAACCGTAGTCTTTATATTCTTTTATTTTTTCAATGTGCGTTGAGGTTATACCGCGCACACGCTCACCAAGCTCAAATAAAATAGCTGAAACAAGCCGTTTTTCTTCATCGGATTCCGTTAAATAGGCTTTGATAGCTTTTTCCTGTGTCAACCCTAAGTTCAGAAGCGTTTCGAGAATGCGATTGATATAGGCGAAAGTAGGATTGTTGGTTTTGGTAGTTTCGCTGCAGGCAGCCAGAATAGCCTTATGACTGAACCCCATGTCTGTCGTCCATTTTTGATAAAGCTTAATTTCTTCAGCGGTGGGAATGCGTTTGATGCCCAGATATAAAAGCAGTTTTGCCGCTTCATGGTGCTTAGCCTGATACATAGTAAGATACTTCTCCGCCGCGTCACTGGTAGTGATGCCGTCATTGGCCCAGGAAAGAGCCACTTTGTCCATATAAGAAAAGCTGATGGATTTATCCTTGCTTTCTATGCAGTGAGCGATCATCATCAATGCTGTTTCTACTGAAAGACCATACAGTTCGATCCAGTCCCGGGCTTTATCATATTCGGAATTGGAGATGCTTCTTCCCGGAAAAAGAGCGCGTATACCGGCGAAGTAATCCGCATATGCTGTAAGTGGAGAGGGGGAATAAGCTCCCTCATTTTTAGCGGCCGCACCGGCGCTGCGTATTTCAAAGGTGAAAGGACGTGAAGTATAGTTTATTAAAAATCTTTTGTTTAAATAATCCATCGCTTCAGAAAATTCTTTTTCGGTACAGCCAACGGCGTTTGCCGCGCCGGTTATGGTATTAATTTTTAATTCACCATGGCGGCAAAGATACAGCAGATAGATATATACTTTTACAAAAAGAGGAGGCATACTGCCCAGAAATTCGGAAATAAAAGCGCCTTCAACAGGAATGATATCCGATAAAGGATTATCTTTTTCATATTTCCCCGCAGGCATTGCGTTCCCCTCCTTCTGCTACAAACGTAAAATATATTATAGCACAATTTTTGCAATCAATAAAGTATAATTTTACAAAATAAGAGATTTATCGCCGGGAGGAATTTATGATAAAAACGTTAAAAATCAGAATCATATCTATTTCTGTCGCGTTATTGCTGTTGATATCAGTAATCGGCGGAATTTGTTTGGCAAGACGAGAAGCGGAAGCTGAGCGCAGTAGCTATCATATTACCGCCGAAGTTGTAGATGAACGGCTTAGCGGGCAGATGGAGTTGGCGTATGTTAATAATAACGCGCATTCAGTGGAAACATTGTATTTTTGCTTATATCCCAATGCTTTTAAGTATGAGGAAAATGTCAATAATGTCGCTGTTGCCGATTTAATGAAGGAAGCCTATCCCAGAGGCTTTGACAGCGGCTGGATTGAAATAAAAAATGTAAGTGTAAACGGCAAAGAAGTGGATTTCTTTCTTGAACAAAATGAACAGATTCTTCGGGTAGAAACCGGGAATATCAAGCAGGGAAAGGGAAAGGACATTAGTATAACTTTTGAAGAGAAACTGCCGTATTCGCCGATGCGCTACGGATATGGCGAAAATACGTTTAATTTTTGCAACTGGTATCCGGTTCTTTGTCCTTTTGAAAACGGCCAGGCCGTTACTTGTACCTATGTAGCTAACGGCGATCCGTTTTATTCCGAATGCGCGGATTATAAGGTAAGTATAACGGCTTCCTCTCTTTGCCGGCTTGCTTGCAGCGGAATGATTATCAGCCAGGATACCTCCAATCCGTTAAGAACAAAATGGAATGTGGAAGGGGAAAATATTCGGGATTTCGCTTTTGTATTATCAGAGGATTTCGCTTTAAAATCCAGACAAGTGGGGGATACGATTGTATATTCGTATTATCTGAAAGGCGATGAGGCAGGCGGAGAAAACGCGCTGAATTATGCCTGCGATTCTGTGAGCTGCTTTAATGAAAAATTCGGGCTCTATCCTTACGCAACGCTTTCGGTGGTTTCCTCGGATTTTTACATAGGCGGAATGGAATATCCTAATATGGTGCTGATTAATCAACAGTTCTATCGCGGGGAGAAAGAGGAAGCTTTGGAAGAAGTGGTTGTACATGAGGTAGCCCATCAATGGTGGTATGGTCTTGTGGGAAATAATGAGATTCGGGAACCATGGCTTGATGAGGGGCTTACGCAATACTCTGTAGCACTTTATTACGAAAATTGTTATGGTGAGGAGTTTTATCAGCGCTTTTTGCATGACAGTGAAACATATTGCAAAGTGATTTTTGATGTAGTGGAAAATGTGAACGGTACGGTTACCAAAAATATTCAGCGGGCGAGTAATGAATTTGAACATTGGCTTTTGTATGATGCCGTTACGTATGATGCTACGGCAATTATGCTGGATGCTTTGCGAAGCACTATAGGTTCGGAGAATTTTGAAAAAGGTTTGAGAAATTATTTTGTATGCAATCAGTATCAAAATGCCACAAAAGAAGACTTTGTCCGTGATTTTACAGCCGGATCGGGAAAGGATATAGCAAGTTTTATTGAACCGTGGCTTAACGGTGAGGTATATTGGGGTTGATTTTTGTTATCATGGTTGCTATAATAAACAAAAGAAATAAAAAGGAAAGGTATTATGAAACAAAATATTCCTGTTTATTTAAAAGTCAAAGAGAATGTTCGGGAAAAAATCCGTAACGGTACCTATCGGAAAGATATGCGGTTGCCGTCGGAGAACGCGCTAAGTACGGAATGGGGAATCAGTCGTATGACGGTGCGCCGCGCGTTGGATGAGCTGACGCGTGAGGGCGTGCTTTATCGAACCAGAGGAAGCGGAACGTATGTAGCGGCTAATCGATTTTCACAATGTGATGTTATGAATTTTTCGGAAATGGTAAAAATGCGGGGATCTGTACCGGAAACACAGGTGCTTGAAAAGGTTTTTATTTGTGATGATGATATAGCCCTTGCCATGCATTTGCCGAGAAATACCGTATTTTATGCGGTAAAACGCTTGCGGAAAGCAGACGGGGAACCGGTAGGAATAGAGCATGTGTTTTTGCCGCTGCAGTTTTGCGAACGGCCTGATAGACTTGATCTTAACGGGTCGCTTTACGAGGGATTAAAAGAGCTTTACGGGTGGACGGTAGCCAGACAGGATATCGCCATAACAGCCCAGAAACCTACGGCAGAGGAAAAGGAAATGCTTAAAATCGGAAAAGGTGAGGCCGTGATGAAAACCGAGGGGGTCAGCCTTGACGGTGAGGGACGCACTTTACTTTATGAGAAAAACGTTTATTCCGGCAGCAGTTATATTATGCATGTAAGTATTAAGAGCAGATGGATTGGTTCTTAACAGCAAAAAGGCGCTATCAGCGCCTTTTTTGCAGCAATGGAGCTTTTGATATCCATATATTTGCAAAAATTCTTTATCTTGTTGAGAATAAAGAAAGAAGAGAGAGTAGCTTTTTTATGATGAAAAGACAGACCTAATTTATAAACGGATAATTGGCGGCCTGCTCATAGGCGGCTTTGAATTTATCGGCGGCCAGCTGATAGATTTTGTTTTCAAATTCACTATATTTTTCTCGTGTTTCTTCGTCCCAGTCAGCATAGGTAACGGGATAGTGGATTTTTACGTCGTTCGGATAATAGTATTGAAAGCTATCGGTAAAAAGCTCAACAATATCGGATCCGTCTTTATAGCAATAAGTGATATCAGGTCCGATTCCTATCAGAGAGTATTCAGGATCATATTGATATTTTTCATTTTTTTTCAGTTTTACTGTTTTTACAAAAGAAAACCATTCATCGATCAGTTCTTTGTCGGTTAAAATTACATCCATATTAAATGACTCTATTTCGGAGAACTCGGGAGGAAGCATTTCGCTTCCCATTAATGAAACATGTAAGAACAAAGCATCCGGTTTCTTTCGTATTAAATTTTCGTGTCTGCGCAGGCAATCTTGATAAATAAATTCATTTAATTCTTCTTCTGTTGCAAAATCTTTGGGTGTTTTTAACACAGCGTCATTTTTAGAATTAAAGTGATAAGTAAAAATGTTTTCAAAAGAGGCTGTTTGTCCTTCGAGAATGGGCGTAGGCATAGGCGTGGGCAACGGGCCGTTGGGGGGAATCGTCCAGGAAAAACTTTGCGTTTGTTCGGGTGTGGAAGTTGCGGCAACGGCATCGGATGTGGCGGTTGCGGCAACGGCGTCGGGGAATGTCGTTGCGTCTGCGGATGGTGAAGAAGAACCTTCATCAGCCGACTGAGAGCAGCCGCCCAAGAGGAGCAGGCATAGAATTAAAGCAATATATTTTTTCATTTTTTACACTTCCTATTTTATTTAATAACTATAAAATCATACATAACACTGAAAAACCTAATTTATAAACGGATAATTGGCGGCCTGCTCATAGGCGGCTTTGAATTTATCGGCGGCCAGCTGATAGATTTTGTTTTCAAATTGTGTGTAAAGATTCTTCGTTCTTTCATCCCAATCAGGAACAGTAACGGGATAATGATAAGGTGTTTCATTCGGGTAATAGTATTTAAAATTATCTTTATAAAGTTCAATAATATCAGGACCCAATTTATAGCAATAGGTAATACTGGGACCCACTCCTGTAAAAAAGTGATCCTTAGAATCATAAAGGTATTTTTCATTCTTTTTCAGCTTTACAGTTTTTACAAAGGAAAGCCATTCATCGATCAGTTCTTTGTTCGTTAAAACTACATCCATCATGATTACCTTTCCCTCTAATTCAGAGGGAAGCCATTCGCCCGTTAAAGTTATATGTAAATATAAAGCGTCTGGTTGGGAAACACCATTATGTCTGC
>CAJKLB010000032.1 GCA_905200615.1 uncultured Selenomonadales bacterium
CATTACCGGAAGATAAAAAATACATAAAAGATAAAATAATGGTTAGTTTATTATATAAACGGCTAAAAATCCGATTATTTTTCATAAAAAAGAGATGCGTTCCAAAAATTTTTAAGAGTATTTACGCTTCAGAATGAAAAAATAACAGCAGCCTGAAATGAGGAGAGAACATGAAGTTAAAAAATTTTTTTACTGCTGTGTGTGCGGCTGTTGCTATAGCCGTTTCACAAACCGCGCCGGTTGCAGCATTGTTTGAAAAAAGCGATATTACATTATATGAAAGTGAGTTTTTTCAGCATCAGGGATTTTCCGTAGCTGCCGACGCTCAATGGGATCAGTATGAGATAAGCGGATCTGTTGTAGAAGTTCCGGTTAAATTTTTAGGGTTTACTGTTGCCACCAAAAAAGTTACCATAAAGGATGATCGTCAGGTATGGCTGGGAGGTCAAACGGTAGGCGTAGCCATGTATACGGATGGCCTTTTTGTTACGGATACTGTGGCTGTGGAAAATACCGAGGGCAAGTTTATTACTCCGGCTGCGGCCGCAGGAATCAGAAAAGGCGATTATATTATATCGGCCAACGGCGTAAAGCTTGACGATGTATCTACGATGGATGCTGTTTTAAAGGCGTGTAACGGAGAAAATATTACGCTTGCCGTGAAAAGAGACGGCACAAGCTTTGAAGTATCGGTAACACCGGTAAAGAGTATTGAAGATCAAAAGTATCGGTTGGGTCTTTGGATGCGCGATAGCGCTGCCGGACTTGGCACGGTAACGTATGTAGATACAAAGGATAACAGTTATATGGCGTTGGGTCATGCGATTTGTGATGGAGATTCGGGAAAAATACTCAATGTGGGTAACGGAAGAATTGTTGATTGTGCGATAACGAATGTAGAAAAAGCAACCAAAGGCAATGCGGGTGAATTAAAAGGCAGCTTTGGCGTGGGCGCTCAAGTATTGGGAACGATAGAACAAAATACACAATTTGGTTTAAAAGGAACGGCGGATGAATCGTTTAAAAGAGGCGACTTGATTTATTTAGGATCAAAAGAACTTGTACATGAGGGAGAAGCGGAAATCTATTCTACGGTTGACGGAAACGGTGTAAAAAAGTATAAAATAGAAATCGCGCATGTCAATAATCAGACGTACCCTCAGGAAAAAAGCATGGTTATTAAAGTCACGGATCCTGAACTCTTAGAGAAAACGGGAGGTATTGTCCAAGGTATGAGCGGGAGTCCCATTGTTCAGGACGGAAAGCTGATCGGTGCGGTTACCCATGTCATGTTGAATGATTCTACAAGAGGATACGGTATTTTTATCGATTGGATGATGAATTAGACCAAATAAGACAATCAAAGACATTGCATAAAGTATTCCAATGCTTTAAAATGCAATTGAGGTGATTGTCTTTGTACATAATGCGCATCACAAATTTGTTAAATCTTTTAGGTATGAGCCCTAAAATGAAAGGATATCAATACAGCCGTTATGCCGTAGAAATTCTTTTAATGCAAAGAGCACGTCCGGAGATTGAAAGTGTATATTTTCAGGTGGCGCAAAAATTTGAGACCGCAATGAGCTGCGTGGAAAGAAATATTCGTTATGCCATAGAAAAAACTTGGGAAAAAGGAAATCTTAGCGGAATTTATGCTGTTTTCGGTTATACCGTGAGTCAGGACAGAGGAAAACCTACCAACAGTGAATTTTTGTTTATGCTTGCTGACAGGATAAAAATGAATACGGACAGGGTATGCTGAATAGCCTTAAAGTGTGAAAAAAGTTTTCACACGGAAGAGGTGAGCATATGAATTTTTATCAGGAAAGGTGGAAATTTGTTGTTTTTTGTATTATTGCGGCGATCGGCTTTGCTACCGGAATCCATTATGCGGGAATGATAGGCACAGAGCAGATCAATAGCATAAAAGGATGCTTTGAATTCGGTTTATGGACGTTGCTTAGCGGAGGCAGTTACGGCGCATGCTTAGCAAGGCTTATGGTATCTTGCTTAAAAAATTATGGTATGCTTCTTTTGGGGGCATTTTCTTGGCTGCTTTTTGCAACGGTTCCGTTTACTCTGTTTGGAATCAGTTTTAAAAGCGGAGTATGCTTTTCTTTTGTAGCGGCGGTTTTACAATGGAGGGGAATTGTGGAAATTCTGTTTATGATGCTTCTTTCTTTATTGATCATGGCTGCTGCTGTTTTCTTTGCTGTAACCATTTTCAATCGATGTATTTATCATAGAAATCTCAAACGATTCGATACTACTGACAAAAATTTCTTTTTTCGCAGTCTAACGGGACTTGGTGCGTTTTTTATTTGCTTTACAGTACTTTTGGCTTTTTGCTGCTTTACCAGCAACTATTTAAATGGATTTTTTAACACTTTTTTATAAAAATTAACAAAATAATCGCTCCTTATCTGCAAAAAATAATAAAAAACAGAAAAGGAGATTTTTTATATGCGAAAATTTGCAACGTTGGCGCTGATATGTGTGTTTGCCATGATACCGTTGAGCGCCAATGCCCAAAATGACGGGCTTGCTATTGAAGCAAAATCCGCTATATTGATTGATTCTGTAAGCGGTAAGGTTATGTTTGAAAAAGACGCCGACCAGCAGCTGCCTATCGCAAGTGTGACGAAGGTAATGACGCTTGACTTGATTTTTGACGCGGTGGAAAGCGGTGTGCTTTCGTTGGATGAAAAGGTAAAAATCAGTTCCAATGCGGCGGGAATGGGAGGTTCACAGGCATTTATTGACGCCGGCTATGAATATACGGCTTCCGAATTAATTAAATCTATTATTATTGCTTCGGCCAATGACGCGGCCGTTGCCATGGCGGAACGGCTTGCAGGAAGTGAGGAAACCTTTGTTTCTAAAATGAATAAAAAAGCCCAAGAACTTGGTATGACGGCAACGGTTTTTAAAAATTGCACCGGTCTGCCTGAAGAAGGACATCTCTCTACGGCTAGGGATGTAGCAAAAATGTCGCAGGAACTGCTGAAACATGAAGATTACTTTACCTGGAGCACTACTTGGATGGATGAAATTCGTCATGAAAAGGACGGACGTGTAACGGAACTGGTCAACACCAATAAGCTGATTCGTTCTCTTGCCGGCTGTGACGGCTTGAAAACGGGATCAACCAGCGAGGCTAAATTCTGTATTACCACAACAGCTAAACGCGGGGATATGCGTTTAATTTCAGTTGTGCTCGGTGGATCTACCAGCGCACTGCGCTTTGAAGACGCGGCAAAGCTGATTAATTACGGTTTTGCTAATTTTGAAAACAGAAATGTGGTTTCCGCGGGAGAAAAGTTGGATGTAAAAATTCCGCTGAATAAGGGAATTGAAAAAGAAATAGGAGTTACTGCGGCACAGGGATTTTCGGTTTGCGTGGCCAATGACGGCAGTGAAACCGTGGAAACACGGGTGGAAGTACCGGAGAATGTAGAAGCTCCTGTGATAAAAGGCCAAATCGTAGGGCGAATGATTATTACTTTAGATGGTACGGAAATCGGCAGTGTGGATCTTTTAGCTGATAATGATTATAAAAAAGCCGGTTTCTTTGATAGAATTAAGGATCTTATTGCCTTTTGGAAATAAAGGGTTTTATTGACGAAATACTCTTTTTATGATATCATAGCAAAAAATAAAGGAGATTACGTTATGATATTGCATGAGGGTATGAATATCAATCAAGAAGGACATTTAGTAATAAGCGGCTGCGATACTGTTGCGCTTGCAAAGCAGTATGGCACGCCGCTTTATGTGCTTGATGAAAATTTGATGCGGAAAAACTGCCGTGCTTTTTTAGAAGCAATGAAAAAATATTTTAAAAACGGAAGAGTGATGTACGCATCAAAGGCGCTGAATACCAAAGCGGTACTGAAGATTGCCGCGCAGGAAGGACTGGGAATTGATACGGTTTCCGGCGGAGAATTGTATACTGCGCTTTCAGCGGGAATCTCTCCGGATAAGATTGAACTTCACGGAAACAGTAAAACAGAAGAAGAGATTCAGATGGCTGTGGAAAACGGAATCTACTGCATTATAGCTGATGGATTCGATGAACTGGAAAAAATTGAAAAAGTTTGTACGCGCCTTCAGAAAAAAATCGCGGTGTCTCTTCGTTTGCGTCCGAATATTGATGTACATGCGCACCATGCTATGCAGACCGCGAAAATGGATTGTAAATTCGGCTTTGGTATTTCTGACGGACAGGCTATTCGCGCAGCAGAAATCGTTTCGCAAAGTAAGTTTATGATCTTGCACGGTATACATTGTCATATCGGTTCTCAAATATTTGAGGAGCAGCCTTTCGCGGTGTTAGCCGAGCATTTGGTGATGTTTGCCTGTCAGGTGCGGGAAAAGACGGGAGTCGTTGTGCGGGAATTCAATTGCGGCGGCGGTTACGGCGTGCGGTATACCGAAGAGGATACGCCTAAGCCGTTTGAGGTATTTATTCAAGTTATGGCGCAGGCGATTACAAAATTATGCGAGGAAAACGCTTTTCCCATGCCTATTGTTTCCATTGAACCGGGCAGGGCTATCGTAGGGGAAGCGGGAACTACGCTTTATACCGTGAACGGCCTGAAGGAAATTTCCGGTGTGCGTACCTACTGCATGTGTGACGGGGGTATGTTCGAAAATGTAAGAACGGCGCTTTATCAGGCCAAGTATACCGCCGTGTGCGCTTCAAAAATGAATCAGGAACATAAATTTCCGGTATCCATTGCCGGAAAGTGCTGCGAATCGGGAGACATGATTACTTGGGACACCCCTATGCCTAAGCTTACGGTAGGCGATACTTTGGCTGTATTTACCACGGGGGCGTATAATTATTCTATGGCCAGTAATTATAACCGAAATTCGGTACCGGCGTTGGTCTTGGTAAAGGACGGTACCTCGGCTTTGGCGGTGCGGCGCCAAAGTTACGAGTATATTACGCAAAATGATATCATTCCAGAATATTTAAAGTAGGTGTGAATATTGTTAATTGATATTTTTCTGGGCAGCGGAAATATTTTTGTTAAAATTCTTACTTTCTTAATTTTATTTCCCGCTCTGTTGTTTTCTCTTACGTGCCACGAATACGCGCATGGCTTTGCCGCTTATACACAGGGAGATTTTTATGCCAAAAGTATGGGAAGACTTTCACTGAATCCTTTTAAGCACTTGGATCCTTTGGGAACCTTGTGCATGCTGATTTTTGGGTTCGGCTGGGCAAAGCCTGTTCCGATTGTGCCGTCCAATTTTAAAAACGGCAGAAAAAGCATGCTGTTGGTTTCCCTTGCGGGAGTTCTCACCAATTTCCTGCTTGCGGTTATTTCAATTTTTTTCTTGGATTTTTTTCAGTATATCATCTTTCCGGCGGTGCCTTGGTTTTCTACGGAAACAGGCGCGATTCTTTTTCTTGCAGTACATTCATTTCTTAGTTATTTTGCTTTGCTCAACATTGTGCTGTCTGTGTTTAATTTGGTTCCCATACCGCCGCTGGATGGCTATAAAGTAGTAAAAGAACTCTTTGAAAACGGGCGAAATATGCGTACCTTTATGAGTATAGAGCGATATGCTAATTTTATTTTAATTGCTTTTCTTTTGCTCAGCAGCCGGACGGGGATTATCGGAGGAATCGCGCAGCAGGTTTTTAATGGGGTTAATTCGGCCGTAGGTTTAATTTTTACGGCTTTCAGGTAGGCGCAAAATGGAACTTCAGCTTAAGCTAACACAGTTTGAGGGACCGTTGGATCTTTTATTGCATTTGCTGGAAAAAGATAAAATTGATATAAAGGATATTTTTGTCTCTGATATTACTGAGCAATACTTGGCCTATGTTGCCGATCTCTCTGAAATGGATATGGAAAACGCAAGTGAATTCCTTACCATAGCGGCACATTTGCTTGAAATCAAATCTCGATCTCTGCTGCCGAAACCGGTACCGGTGGAGGAAGGGGAGGAAGATCCCGAACAGGCATTGATTCGCAGGCTTACTGAATATAAAATGTATAAGGAAGCCGGGGAGAAACTGCATGATATGGAAGAAGAAAATTTAAAGGCATACTATAAGCTGCCGGAAGAAATTCATTTTCAAGAGCGAATTGAACTGGAAGATATGAAATTGGATGCTTTGATGCAGGCTTTTCAGGAAGTGCTGCGGCGTGTGGAAAGCAAGACAGCTCCCCGGCAGCGCGAGATACGCAGAGATACCTATACCATAAAGGGAAAAATGGCCTATATACGCAGACGATTGGCGTCAAAAAGAGAAATGTCTTTTTTTGATATGTTTGAGGACGATGGCAATAAAAGTGAGGTTGTTACTACCTTTTCTGCCATGCTGGAACTTTGGAAAAGTCGTTACTTAAATCTTACCCAAACAGAAATTTTCGGTGATATCACGGTAAGGCTGAATGTAGAGGCAAAACAAATGCAGCCTGAAAATACGGAGGAATCAGATGAACAGCAATGAACTTGCTTCCGCGGTAGAAACCCTTTTATTTATTGTCGGGGAGCCGGTGGCAACGGAAGATATTAAAAAAGTAACCGGTGTTACCGAAATAGAACTTTGGCAGGCTTTGGAGCTTTTAGAACAAAAGTATACGGCCGAGGGTGGAATTCTATTGAAAAAATTCGGCGGAAAACTCCAATTTTGCACCAACCCCGTCAACGCCGGATATGTGGAAGAACTGTTAAACCCGGTACAGAGAAAATCCCTTTCGCAGTCAGCGTTGGAAGTGCTTTCTATTATTGCTTACCGGCAGCCGGTCACCCGCGGTGAGATTGAACAGATTCGCGGTGTAAAATGTGATTATTCAGTCATGAGTCTTAAGCAAAAAGGATTGATTGAAGAGGTTGGGCATAAAGATGTGATCGGCCGTCCGGTGCTGTTTGGAACAACGGATTTATTCTTACGGCATTTTGGATTATCTTCTTTGGATGATCTGCCGCCGCAGGAAAATTTAGAGCTTTTAGAGCAGAGTGAGATGGAAGCTGATGAAGCGGAACAGCTGCCGATACCTCTTTTGGAACAAAACAAAATATCCTAAAATTTTCGATCTTTTTGCGAAATTTGTCATTTATTAAGCTCAAAATTAGAAAGGAAAGCGATTCTGTTTGAAAAGGTTATTTGTATTCTTTTTGATTGTTTTGTGTTTGGTGTTTGGCGCTTGTGCAAAAGAAGAGGATGTTTATTCTTTTTGTGAAATAAACGGCGTTTTTTTTCAACGCATGCAGGAATTTCAAAAGCAACATTCAGAAAAAGTAGAAGTAAAATATGATGTGGACTCAAGCGGCTGTTTTATTGCTAAGCATGAGATTTGTTACGATGAGCAGGGAAGAATTCGGCAATGGAACAGTTATGATTCGGAAGGCGAAAATTATTTAAGCAAAGAATATCAATATGGTGAACATACAATAGAAACAATAAGGCGAAATAAAAATACGGATATTAAAATAATAGATGAAAACAATAATGTATTAAAATGCATTTCATTTGCCGACGAAAATCAATCCATTGAGATTCTGTATGACAGCCAAAATCGAGAAGTAAAAAGAATAAAATATGATGAAAACGGAAATGTTATCTCTTTATATGAATACAAATATGAAAATGTGTCTGATGCTTACACTGTAGATAAGACGTTTGAAGATGGATATGGGACATATATCTATGATGAGAAGGGAAATTTAATTTCTTTTAATTGTTTTGTAAATAACAAAGAGAAACGCGGTCAATATCAATATAACGCGCAGAATCAATACACGGAAATTGTTCGTGTTTTTGGCGATATAATGGAACGTGAAGAATATGGATATGATGAAAGCGGAAATTGCATTTTTGAGATAGAATATAGGGAAAATGCTGTTTGCGCGCTTACGGAATATCAATATGATGAAGCGGGAAACTGTATTTTAAAGATATATTATGATATTTTGGAAAACCAAAATACAAAAACATACACGCATTATACGCCGGAAGGAAAATTAGCGCAAATACAATATTTTGAAAACGATGAACCGTGCGGATATGTGCAGTATCTATATACGGAAAATACCCAAACGGTTATACGCTATAACGGAGATGGGCAGATAGTGTCGAAAGATGTTTATGAATATGATGATATGGGCCGGGAAATAAAATTTAGCTTTTACGGTTATAAGGGCGATGATTTGATATGGTGGCGCGAGACGGATTATTATCCGAACGGTGATTTTGCAAAAAGTATTGGATACTATGAAAACGGTGAGGAGCGTTCGCATTCTTATCGAGACAGTTTCGGCAATATGGTTTCTTTTTCATCGGGGCCGAATGATCCGTTTGTTTCGAATATCGGTTAAAAAACAGTTTACAATATTTAGGACGTGTGCTATAATCCTTACTATGTGTGGAACTTTGTTCTCGGTTTGCCCGAAACTCCGGCGGCTTACTGTGAGCAACAGCGATTTTGCATAAATAATTAAAGGAGGAAAAGAAAATGGACAAGGCTATAAAATCCGAAGTAATTGCCGCCAACAAGCTGCATGATACGGATACCGGATCCCCGGAGGTGCAGATTGCGCTGTTAACTGAGCGCATCAATCATTTAAATGAGCATCTTCAGTCCCATAAGAAGGATCATCACAGCCGTCGCGGCCTGCTTACTATGGTTGGTCAGCGCCGTGGTCTGCTCAATTATCTGAAAGAAAAAGATATTGAAAGATACAGAGCAATTGTGAAAAAGCTTGGCTTAAGAAAGTAACGGCAGAAAGCGGATATTTTCATATCCGCTTTTTCTCAATTTTGCAAATTCAGTGCGACTGCACTTTTGGTTTTGATTATTTTATTTGAAGGAGTAAATATATGGAATTTAAGCAGTACAAAACGACATATGCCGGCAGAGAACTGACAATAGAAACCGGCAAATACTGCGGACAGACAAACGGTTCGTGTGTAGTTCGTTGCGGCGATACGGTTGTAATGGTATCGGCAACGATGTCAAAGCAGCCCAGAGAGGGAATGGATTTCTTCCCCCTGAGCGTTGAGTTTGAAGAAAAGCAATATGCCGCGGGCAAAATACCCGGTGGGTATATCCGGCGTGAGGGGCGAGCCAGTGAAAAGGCGATTCTTACCTCGCGTTTGATTGACCGGCCGATTCGTCCGCTTTTTCCTAAAGGACTTTTTAATGATGTACAGATTGTGGCAACCTGTCTTTCTATCGATTTGGATAATATGCCTGATGTTTTGGCGATGATCGGTTCTTCTTTTGCCCTCACAATTTCAGATATTCCTTTTGCCGGACCTACCGGTTCGGTTACCGTCGGTTTAATTGACGGGGAATATATTTTGAATCCCAACGCGGAGCAGCGTAAAGTATCTCGCTTGCATTTAACGGTTTCCGGAACGAAGGACGCGGTAATGATGGTGGAGGCGGGTGCGAAAGAAGTTTCCGAAGCAGAGATGCTTGAGGGCATTATGATTGCGCATGAGGAAATCAAAAAACTGGTTGCTTGGCAGGAAGAAATTCAAAAAGAAATCGGGAAAGAAAAGGTCCAGATTGAGCTATATCATGTGCCGGAAGAGATTGACAGCGCGGTAAGAGAATACGCGTATGATAAAATCATTTGGGTGATGGATACCTTTGACCGCAAGGAACGGGAACTGCGCGAAGAGCAGGCGGAAGAAGAGGTACAGGCACATTTTGCCGAAATTTTCCCCGATTCTCAACGCTATATTTCCGATGCGCTGTACTATATTAAAAAAGAGGTTATGCGCAATAAAATTCTGGATCAGGGAATTCGTCCTGACGGACGGGCTATTGATGAAGTTCGTCCTATCTGGTGCGAGGCGGGGATTCTTCCGCGTACGCATGGCTCTGCCGTGTTTACTCGCGGACAGTCCCAGGCAATGACAATTACTACGCTGGGCCCCTTGAGTGATACGCAGGAATTGGACGGTATTGACGGGGAAACCGGCAAGAGATATATGCATCAGTATAACATGCCGGGGTATGCGACCGGTGAGCCTAAACCCATGAGAGCGCCGGGCCGCCGAGAGATCGGTCACGGCGCCTTGGCAGAACGTGCTTTGGAACCGGTGATTCCTTCGGAGGAAGAATTCCCATATGCGATCAGAGTTGTTTCGGAGATCGTATCGTCTAACGGATCTACCTCTATGGCCAGCGTTTGCGGTTCTACGCTTTCCCTAATGGATGCCGGTGTGCCGATTAAAGCGCCGGTAGCCGGTGCGGCAATGGGCTTGATAAAAGACAGCCGCGAAGGTTCTGATAAAGTTACGGTGCTTACGGATATTCAGGGACTTGAGGACTTTTTGGGAGATATGGATTTTAAAGTGGCCGGAACAAAAGACGGGATTACCGCAATCCAAATGGATATTAAGATTAAAGGAATCGATCGGAATATCTTGGAGCAGGCTCTGGCAAAGGCATATGCCGCCAGAATGCATATTATGGGGAAAATGATGGAAACATTGGATAAACCTCGTGCTGAGCTTTCGCCTTACGCGCCCAAAACGCTTACCTTCAAGATTGATGTGGATAAGATCCGTGAGGTGATCGGTACCGGCGGCAAAGTCATCAATGGTATTATTGCCGAAACCGGAGTAAAGATCGATATTGATGATGACGGAACTGTTGTGATTTACGCGGTGGATCAGGCTTCAGGCGATAGGGCAAAGAAGATGATTGACGATATCGTCAAAGAGATCGAGGTAGGGGAAACCTATTACGGAACGGTTGTGCGCATTATGGATTTCGGTGCCTTTGTAGAACTTTTGCCCGGAAAAGAAGGCCTGGTACGCATCGGTGAACTGGATAATAAATTTGTGAAAAAAGTAACCGATGTTGTGGATGTAGGGGATAAAATCATGGTTCGGGTTATCGAGATTGACGATAAAGGAAGAATTAATCTTTCGCGTAAAGCACTTTTGCCGAAAGAAGAAAAGGAAGAATAAAAACTTATTATTCTTTCAAACAATAACAAGCCGGCGGGACGATTTCGTCAGGCCGGCTGTTTTTTACAATTCTTTCATACAAAATATTCGCAGACCACAATATTTTTAAAGCATCAAAAGCGGAGACTGACGAAAAAATTACTTGCCAAATAAGCATGGGTATGCTATAATGCTCAGGAATTCACACTCGGATAGTGGGCATTGTGCTTGTTCCCGTTTGAGGGTAAGCTTTGCAGCGTATTCGGGGAGGAAAAAACAAGGAGGACATAATATGTCAGAAAAATCAGTTATTTCAATGAAAAGCCTGCTGGAAGCAGGCGTGCACTTCGGCCATCCCACACGCAGATGGAATCCTAAAATGGCACCCTATATTTTTACAGAGCGCAACGGAATTTATATTCTTGATTTGCAGAAAACCGTGAAAAAAGTGGAGGAAGCTTATTCTTTCGTTTTTGATGTAGCTTCTCAAGGCGGAACTTTGCTGTTTGTAGGTACCAAAAAGCAGGCGCAGGAATCCATTGAGTCCGAAGCAAAGCGCTGCGGTATGTTCTTTGTAAATCAAAGATGGGCCGGCGGTATGCTCACTAACTTTAAAACGATACGCTCTCGGATTGAAAAACTGAAAAAAATTGAAAAGATGATTGAAGACGGCACCATGGATCTTCTTCCCAAAAAAGAGCAGGCTAAGCTTATGAAGGAAAAAGCGGAGCTGGATTCCACGTTCGGCGGCATTCGTGAGATGAACTCGCTGCCCAGCGCTATGTTTGTTGTAGACCCCCGCAAGGAGGCGAACGCGATTCATGAAGCTAAAATTTTAGGAATTCCGGTTGTCGCCATTGTAGATACCAACTGCGATCCGGATGATGCCGATTATGTTATTCCCGGCAATGACGATGCGATTCGTGCGGTAAAATTGTTGGCAGGCACGATGGCGAACGCTGTAATCGAAGCCAATCATGGTGAATCTTTTGACGAAGAACCCACGGAAGATTTTGAAGAAACCGCTGCGGAGGAAGTTCAGGAAGCGGAAGAGATCGTTATAGAGGAAACGACCGAGACGGTTGAAACAGCGGAAAATACCGAGACAACAGAAGCATAAGAGGAGGAAGATAATTATGGCGGAAATTTCAGCAAAAGCAGTTATGGATTTGAGAGAAAAAACAGGCGTAGGAATTATGGACTGTAAGAAAGCACTCCTTGAGGCAAACGGCAATGAGGAAGAGGCTATCAAAATTCTTCGGGAAAAAGGCCTTGCCAGCGCGGCAAAGAAGGCTTCCCGTATTGCGGCCGAAGGAATTGTTGAAAGTTATATTCATCTTGGCGGTAAAATCGGCGTATTGTTGGAAGTAAACTGTGAAACGGATTTTGTTGCCAAAACAGACGCGTTTAAGCAGCTTGTTCACAATATCGCCATGCATATCGCGGCAGCGAATCCTACTTATTTGAATCGGGAAGAGGTTCCGCAGGAAGATTTGGATAAGGAAAAGGAAATTATCCGCGCCCAGGCTTTAAATGAAGGGAAAAAAGAGCAGTTTGTGGATAAAATTATAGAAGGCCGTATCGGGAAATTCTATAAGGAAAATTGCTTGATGGAACAGCAGTATATGCTGAATCCGGATATTACTATCGAAGAGCTTATCAATGAGTCAGTTGCTAAAATCGGTGAAAAAATAGCCATTCGCCGTTATACCCGTTATGTAATGGGCGAGGGTCTTGAAAAGAGACAGGATAATTTTGCTGAAGAAGTTATGAGTCAAATGAAATAAGCCTAAACGGGAACACATGCTGTGTTCCCTTTTTTTAAGATTTATGATAACGGAGGAGCACTTATGGCGTATCACAGAATTTTATTAAAACTGAGCGGAGAAGCTTTGGGGGAAAACGGAAAAGGCTTTAATTTTCCGACTATTGCTCAGGTGGCGCGACAGATTGCTCAGCTTTGCAAACAAGGAGTTCAGATAGGAATCGTTATCGGCGCAGGGAATATCTGGCGCGGACGTCAGGGAACGGAGATGGATCGCGTCGCGGCAGATCATATGGGGATGCTTGCAACGATTATCAATTCCATTGCGTTTAAAGATGCTTTGGAGAAATTTGACGTTACTTGCCGTGTGATGACCAGCATCGCTATGGATGCGGTTGCCGAGCCTTATGCGAGCAGGCGTGCAATTGAGCATTTGAAAGCGGGGGAAATATGTATTTTTGCCGGCGGAACGGGAAGTCCTTTCTTTTCTACCGACACCGCGGCGGCGCTGCGCGCGGCTGAAATCGGAGCCGAGGCAATTTTTTTGGCAAAAAATATTGACGGCGTTTATACTGCCGATCCGCATAAAGATTCCGCCGCAAAAAAATACGCAACAATTTCCTATACGAAAGTTCTTGCGGATAGGCTTCAGGTTATGGACAGCACGGCAACGGCATTGTGTATGGATAATAACATTCCGGTATGTGTATTCGCGTTAAATGAAACGGAAAGTATTCGTCGCGTCTGTGCCGGCGAGACACTGGGAACATTCGTGAGCAGTGACGCGGAAACAGTTTTTTCTGAATAAAAATAGGCATTGTACTTTGAACAGAAATCCTGATATTTATGTGAAAAGATGCTGGAATGCATCTTTTTTTCTTGAAAAAAATTCACTCCTTTGGTATTATATTATTAAGAGCGTGAAGTGAGGAATAAAAATTTTTATCTTATTTTTACGGAGGTTTTAGTATGGCAAACGAATTTATTACTGAAATAGAAATGAACGCAGAGGAAAAAATGACAAAAACAGTGAATGTCCTGAAAGATTCTATGGCGTCTATTCGCGCCGGCAGAGCCAATGCAAAGGTATTGGATCATATTCTTGTAGAATATTACGGCACGATGTCGCCCATTGTTCAGGTTGCCAATATATCGGTGCCGGAACCCAGAATTTTGATGATTTCTCCTTGGGACGCGTCTATGGTCAATCCTATTTGTAAGGCAATACAGACTTCCGACTTGGGGATTAATCCCAATACGGACGGCAAGGTCATTCGCCTTATTTTTCCGGAGCTGAATGAAGAACGTCGTATGGAATTGGCTAAACAGGTAAAAAAATACGCCGAAGACGCCAAAATTGCGATTCGTGCGATCAGAAGAGATGCCCTTGAGCAATATAAAAAGCTGAAAAAGGATTCTTCTATTACTGAGGATGAGGAAAAGCGGGCCGCGGATTCCATGCAAAAGCTTACCGATAAATTTGTAGAGAAGATCGACAATACGTCTGCTGAAAAAGAGAAAGAGATTATGTCGATTTAATTTTGCCGAAAGGATCAGTGGGAACAGATGTTCCCACCCATTTTTATGGATCAGAATCATTCATTGCCGCGGCACATTGCCATTATTATGGATGGGAATGGTCGCTGGGCGCAAAAACGGGCGTTGCCCCGTACGTTCGGGCATAAGGCCGGTACCGAAAATGTACGAAAAATTGTAAAATACTGCTCTAAACTGGGCATTGAATATCTTACCGTATACGCGTTTTCTACGGAAAACTTTAAGCGGCCGCCGGAAGAAGTAGGCATGCTGATGAAGCTGCTGGTGGAATATTTTTATAAAGAAACCGAGGAATTGAAAGCAAACGGTGTACAATTACGCGTAATTGGGGATATTTCCAGCTTCTCACCTGCCGTGCGGGAGGCTATTGCTTATGGTATTGAAAAAACCAAAGACTGCAGAAAAATGGTATTCTCTATCGCTCTTGCTTATGGAGCCAGAACCGAGATCGTCGAGGCTGTAAAAAAAATTATTTCCCAAGGAATTACGGATATTAACGAACAGACGATATCCGATCATCTTTATACTGCCGGTATGCCGGATCCGGATTTTATTATTCGTACCAGCGGTGAGGAGCGGCTTTCTAATTTCCTTTTATACCAGGCCGCCTATTCGGAGTTTTATTTTACAAAGGTGCTTTGGCCGGATTTTAATGAGAAAGAACTGGATAAGGCCATCGACGTTTTTTTGAAACGCAACAGAAGATTCGGAGGAATTTGATATGGATTTGCTCAAACGAACGATTAGTGCTGTGTTTCTTATCGCTTTTTTGATTGCGGCATTGCTTTTGGGCGGTTGGTATACGGCAGCAGCTACGATATTGGTTCATTTTTTGATGATGCTGGATATCACCAATGCTCTGAATAAGGGGGGATATCCGGCCAATCGTGTTGTTTTGTTATCCGCTGCTTTGTTGACGGCACCGGCAGTCTTTTTCTTTGGTATTTTCGGCTATTTTATGCTGACGGCAATTGTGATGTGTTTGTTGGCGGCGTGTGTTATTTTAAGCAAAAAACCTGATTTTAAAGCTTTTTTAGCCGGAACATTCACTCTTGTTTATCCGCTTTTGCCCGGATCATTGCTGATTTCGGTTGCTTTTTCCGATATAAAAGGCGATAATTCTCTTGGTGTTTTTTTAATAGGAGCGGCTTGCGTTTATGCCTGTATTGCCGATACTTTCGCCTATGCCGGCGGCAGGTTGTTCGGCAAGAAAAAATTATGTCCGCAAATCAGCCCTAAAAAGACAGTAGCAGGCTGTGTTTTCAGCTTTATTGGCGGGGCTGCGGCAGGAGTGCTTATATATTTTATCGCTGTATATCGGATCGGTATTCAGGAAATCGGACTGATTCATTGGCTGCTTATGGGTGTTGCCTGCGGCGGTTTTGCTCAAATCGGCGATCTTATTGCCAGTATGCTTAAGCGCTTTTGCGGTGTAAAGGATTTCGGTACCTATATTCCCGGCCACGGAGGGATTATGGATCGGATGGACAGCATTATCATCTGCGTGGTTGCAGTTTTGGTTTATGTACAGATTTTTGCTATGGAGATATTATGAAAAAAATTGCGATATTGGGTTCTACCGGCTCTATTGGAACGCAGACGCTGCAAATTGTTGACCGATATCCCGAAAAATTTCGAATAACCGGGTTAGCCGCAAAAAGTAACGCAGAGCTGCTGTTGGCTCAAATTGCAAAATATAAGCCGCTTATGGCCGCTATTGAGGATAAACAGGCATATGAATCTATTTGTGACCGTATTCCGCCTGAAACAACCCTTATAGGCGGTAAAAACGCTATGCTGGAAATAGCGGAGATGGAACAAGCGGAAATTTTGCTTGTAGCGGTTGTTGGAATTGCTGGACTTCCGGCGGTAATGAAAGGAATTGAAAGCGGAAAGCGTATAGCGCTGGCCAATAAAGAAGCTTTGGTTACGGGCGGTCGGTTAGTGATTGACGCGGTAAAAGCGCGAGGAGAAATTCTTTATCCGGTAGACAGCGAACATTCCGCTATTTTTCAGTGCTTGCAAGGACAGAGACGAGACGCGGTAAAAAATTTAATTTTAACGGCTTCGGGAGGGCCGTTTCGCGAATATTCCAAGGAGGATTTGAAAAAGGTCACGGTGGCGGATGCACTGAAACATCCTACATGGAATATGGGAAAAAAAATTACCGTGGACAGCGCGACGCTGATGAATAAGGGTTTGGAAGTAATGGAGGCTGCCTGGTTGTTTGATGTAAAACCGGAGAATATTAAGCCCATCATTCATCCGGAAAGTATCGTACATTCCGCGGTGGAATTTTGCGATGGCGCGGTCATTGCGCAAATGGGGGAGCCGGATATGAAACTTCCTATTCTGTACGCGTTGGAATATCCCGAACGATTGGATGCCGGAACGCCGAAGCTTTCGCTGGCCGCTAAGGGAAAACTTACTTTTTTTGAACCGGATTATGAAAAATTTCCGTGTTTGGCGTTAGCGTTTCAGGCGATGAAAATGGGTGGCAACGTGCCGGCGGCATTGAACGCGGCCAATGAAGTGGCTGTGGAATATTTTTTGCATGAAAAAATAGGGTTTTGTGATATTCCCGATATCATAGAGCATACTATTTTTAATATGAAAGTAATAAATAATCCTACCATCAGCGATATCTATGATACGGATCGTGCCGTACGTGTGCAGTGGAAACAGGAGGGACAATTTGAATAATATATTAAATAATATACCGTATTGGATTGTTGCGCTTCTCATGCTCGGTTTGCTTATTTTTGTGCATGAGTTGGGTCATTATACGATTGGCCGGCTGCTGAAATTTAAAATTGACGAGTTTTCCATCGGAATGGGACCTAAGTTGCTATCAAAAGAAAAAAAAGGTATCAGATATTCTCTTCGGCTGATTCCCATGGGGGGATTTGTGGCATTTCACGGCGAGGATGAGGATGGAAAAGACGATCCGGAGGCTATGAATAATATGCCGTGGCATAAGCGCGCGGCTGTTATGTTCGCGGGAGCGGGCTTTAATATTTTGTTCGCTTTATTGATAACAGCAATTTTGGTTTGCTCTGTAGGGTATTACGGTGCACAGATCAGCTCGGTAGAAGAAAATTCTTTGCTTCAGGGGCAGGCCCAGCAGGGAGATATTGTTTATGCGGTAAACGGCAAACAAATGCTTTCGATCAATCAGTTCCAAAGCATTGTAGCCCAAGCGGATGCAAATGAGGAAATGGTATTCACGGTATTGCGCAATGGGGAAAAGGTAGAATATACGGCTGCAAAATATTTTGATGAAGAGAGCGATACGTATCGGCTGGGAATCACATACGGCTATTCGGTTATCAATCAAAATATTTTTCAGGCGATGGGGTATTCGGTAAAATATAATATTTGGATGACTAAAACCATGTATCAAACCTTGTGGCAGCTGGTGACCGGACAGATTGGAATCGACGGTATTACCGGTCCGGTGTCTACGATAGGTGCGATCGGGTCTATGGTGCAGGATACAGCAGAGGGAGCGGCGGAGATTTCCGCGGCTGAAAAAGTTAGACAGGTTATTGTTCTGATTATGGAATTACTTGTAATTATCAGTATGAATCTGGCAATTATGAATTTGCTTCCGATTCCCGCTTTGGATGGATTTCGATTGTTGTTCGCCTTGGTTGAAGGAATTACAAAAAAGCATATTCCGCGTAATGTTGAGGGAATTATCAACGCGGTAGGCTTGTTGGTCCTTGTAGGACTAATGGTATTGCTGGAGCTTTCCAAATTGTTTTAGGAGAATCGGTATGACAAAAGAAATCAAAATCGGAAATATTCTGATCGGCTGCGGACATGAAATTGCGATTCAATCGATGACGACTACGGACACGGCTGATGTTTTTCATACGGTGGAACAGATCCTTCAGCTTGAACAAGCCGGCTGCAACATCGTAAGAGCTTCCGTTTACAATATGGAAGCGGCCAAGGCTTTTCGAAAAATAAAAGAACAAATTTCCATTCCTTTGGTAGCAGATATACATTTTGACCATCGTTTGGCAATTGCCGCGGTGGAAAACGGAGCGGACAAGCTTAGAATAAACCCCGGAAATATTACCGATCCGGCGGCCGTGCGTCAGGTAACAGACTGTGCAAAAACATATGGTGTTCCCATTCGGGTCGGTGTTAACGGAGGCAGTCTTTCACCGGAGGTGCGCCGAAGATTTGGTGGAACTTCGGCTATGGCGTTAGTGGCAAGTGCCATGGAAAATATTCGTCTGTTGGAGAACAACGGATTTTATAACATCGTGGTTTCGGTAAAAGCATCGGATGTTCGCAAAATGATGGAAGCGTACAGACTTTTAAGCGCGCAGTGCGATTATCCGCTGCATTTAGGTGTTACGGAGGCAGGAACGCCGGATATTGGGATTGTAAAAAATGCAATCGGAATAGGTGGTCTTTTATTGGAGGGAATAGGGGATACGGTTCGGGTATCCCTTACCGGCGATCCGGTTCAGGAGGTATTAGCCGCACAGAATATTTTGCGCAGCATTGGATTGTATAATCGGGGAGTAGAAGTGATCTCATGTCCCATGTGCGCGCGTACCAGAATTCCTTTGGAGCATATTGTAAGAGAGGTTAAGGAGGCAACGAAAGATATTCAGGCGCCGATTAAAGTGGCGGTTATGGGCTGTGTGGTTAATGGCCCGGGGGAAGCAAAAGAAGCGGATATCGGCCTTGCCGGAGGTGGCGGAAACGGCGAAAGAGCCGTTGTGTTTCGTGGCGGTGAAATATTAGCAACAGGAGAGATACAGCAGATGACACAGCTGTTAATTGATGAGATTAAACATATGGCAGCTCTTGGTACATAAAAATCAAATCAGAATAAAAAAAGAAAAACAGCAAGAGGGGCTCTTCGTAAGGAAGTGTCCCTTTAAACGTATTTTAACTAGTCAGAATGTATGGCAACTTGCCAAGAGCAGAGTTGATTCTAATTATGATTATGTGTTATACTTATAATACGATAAATAGAAATTTTTGTTAGGGGGATATATGACTGAAATTTATTGCATGACCCAAATACATAAATATTGGAATGAAACTATTTATTTGGCTGAAAAATGCTCGTGGAAAGCGGGGCGCTATTTGGCTCAAAAGATGAAAATAATGACTTTGATACATGGGAAAGAGTTTTTATTGCTTGTGTAAATGGAAAAGTGGCAGGATTCTGCACATTTGCTGAAAAGGACGAGCTGCCAAAAGAATATCAGTTTACACCATTTATAGGATTTGTTTTTGTTGATGAACCATACCGTGGTAATAGATTATCAGAGTTGATGATTCAAACCGCAATTTTATACGCGCGTGAGTTAGGATATGAAAAAGTATATATCATGAGGGGAGAAATCGGGCTATACGAAAAATATGGTTTTGAAAAATTGGGTCATTATAAAACAATATATGGCTCAATTGATCAGCTATTTGTTAAGTCAACAATATGATAATTAGATATTTGGCTTAAAGGTTAATATATGAGATCACTTTCCAAACGGCTGTGTCCGCAGCTTCAGCGAGCATCGGATTGCGACACCACAAAGCAGAAGTCCGCGACCTTTTTAGGGTGCGGACTTCTTCGCAACCATGTATTTTTTATATAAATTCCTTACGGAGAGACCCCTACGATGTGTTTCCTTTTTTAGAAAAAGCCCGTTCGAAAACGGGCTTTTATATTATGCGGAAAAGTATTACTCAGCGGATATAATATAATAGTAAACAGGTTGGCCGCCGAAAAGAACTTCTACATCGGTGTTCGGGTACTGCTGGTTTAAATTTTCGGCAAGTTCATTGGCGCTCTGTTCATTAGCGTCGGCACCGTAATAGATTGTGATTAAATCATTCTTTTTTTCCAACAGTTTTTGGATTAAAGCCAATGTGGTTTGTTTTAAATCCTTTCCGCAGCAAGCAATTGTTCCTTCGGCAAGACCTAAAATATCGCCCTGTTGGATATTCTGTCCGTCAAATTCGGTGTCGCGTACGGCATAAGTAACATTTCCGGTCAATACATCGCCATAGCTTTGGGACATAGCGTCAAAATTAGTTTGGCCGTCAGCTTCCGGATCAAAGGCCAGCAGCGTGGCAATGCCTTGGGGAATGGTCTTGGTAGGTACTACAAAAAGCTTTTTTTCGGTAAAATCCTGGGCCTGTTCGGCCGCAAGGATAATATTTGAGTTGTTTGGCAAAATAATTACTGATTTGGCACAGACTTTTTTAACCGCATCCGCAATATCCGCGGTGCTGGGGTTCATGGTCTGCCCTCCGGTAACAATTTGATCAACGCCCAAATCTTTAAAGATATTGGTAAGCCCCTCTCCGGAGGAAACAGCAACAATACCTACTTCTTTCATTTCCGCGGCGCGCTTTTCCTGCAACTCACGGTTTTGCTGTACCATATTCTCAATTTTAATTTTGTTTAGCTCTCCCAGTTCCAGAGCGTATTGAAGTGCTGTACCGGGCGTATTGGTATGCACGTGTACTTTTATTAATTCCGGATCACCGACAACTACGAGGGAGTCACCGATAGCAGCCAGTTTGTTTCTCAGTACATCCACAGATTTTTCATTCACTTCGGGTTTGAGATTCTGTATGAAAAATTCTGTGCAGTATGCAAATAAAATTTCATCCATTTCGGCAACTTCTTCAGAGGTTGCGCGGGAAATAGACTCCGCCGCGGAAGAAGAGAACGAAAACGGCTGAATATCTTCCGGAAGAACTTCACCGCGCAGCACGGTAAGAAAGCCGCGCATAATAGTCATAAGCCCCTGTCCGCCGGCATCCACCACACCGGCTTTTTTCAGCTGCGGAAGCATTTCCGGTGTTTTTGCTAAGGTTTCTTCGCCGATGGAAATAGCATAGTCAAGTAACTCCACAAGTGTTTTTCCCGCGGCATCGTAACGTGACTTTTCTGCCATTGTACGGATTACCGTAAGAATTGTGCCTTCTTTGGGCTTCATTACAGCCTTATAAGCTGTTTCTGATCCTAAACGAAGCGCAGCCGCAAAATCAGTTGAGGTAACCTCGTTTATGGTTTCAAATTGTTTGGAAAATCCACGCAGAATTTGGGAAAGAATTACGCCGCTGTTGCCGCGCGCACCTTTCAAAGCTCCCCTGGACATGGCTTTTGCTACGGATGGAAGATCGGTTTGGGTAAGAGAAGACACTTCCTGCAGAACCGATTGCATGGTCAGGGACATATTGGTTCCCGTATCACCGTCAGGAACGGGGAAAACGTTGAGGTCATTTAATTGCTGCTTATTTACTTCCAGCAGCGAGGCCGCCGTGATGATCATTTCTTTCAGCAGCGTGCCGTCAATTGTATTATAACTCACTGTTCTTTCCTTTCCGGCTTATACTCGTATGCCCTGGATAAGAACATCTACATTCTCAACTCGCAAGCCTGTTTGTGTTTCAACCGCATATTTTACTGCTTCAATTACATTGTGCGCCGCCGCTACCATGGATACACCGTATTCAATAATAACATGCAGCTCAAAGCGTACGCTGTCTTCCATAGGATATACCTTAATACCTTTGGTAAGGCTTTCACGCTTTAAAAGTTCCGCGATACCTTCGGCCGTACTTGAGGCTGACATTCCTACAATACCGGCACAATCACAAGCAGCCAGCCCGGCAATTGTGGCAAGAACGCCGTCGGAAATCGTAACGGTTCCGAATTGGTTATTGGTTTTGATTGCCATATAAAAAACCTCCATAGTTGATTTGGTGCGTTTGTATTCAATAAAAATAAAGACAACGCAAAATAAAGATACGCACTATTTATATATTACTATATATTTTGTGCAATGGCAAGTAAATTTTATGTATATATCGTTCGAAAATAAAACGGGATAGACGTTATTATTATATTGAAATACTGCCGATAACATTCATAAAAGCATTGGCGGAAAGATGAAATTTTTCATTGGGATTTATGCTTAAAAAATACGCACATGTTGCTATCAATGTGCGTATTTAAGAACGATATCAGACGGCGACGATATTGACCAGCTTTCCCGGAACGGTTACAATTTTTTTTATGGTCTTATTGCCTATGGCGCTTTTTACTGTCTCGTTTTCAAGGGCAAGCGATTCCATCGTTTCTTTGTCTGCGTCAGCGGGAATCATCATTTTCGCTCTGACTTTTCCGCATATTTGGATGACGATTTCGATTTCTTCCCGTACCATTTTTGTTTCGTCCCATGCAGGCCAGGAGGTTTGATACAGCCTGCCTTCAAAACCGGCCAGCTGCCACATTTCCTCTGTGATATGCGGCGATACGGGGTTTAAAAGAATCAGCAAAGTTTTCAATTCGTTTAAAGTGATTCCGCCGTATTTATAAATTTCATTTACGTATGTCATCATTGCCGCAATGGCGGTATTGAATTTCATGGCTTCATAATCTTCAGATACCTTTTTTATGGTTGTGTGCAGCAGGGCTTCTCTTTGACTGTCGGGCTGAACACTGACGATCATATCCTGTAAACGCCATACACGTTCCAAAAATCTTTTGCAGCCGCGCGCGCCTTTTGTTGACCAAGGAATTGCCTGATCAAAAGCACCCATAAACATCTCGTACATTCTGAAGGCGTCCGCGCCAATTTCGGCAACAATATCATCAGGATTGATTACGTTTCCGCGGGATTTACTCATTTTTTCGCCGTTTTCACCGAGAATCATTCCATGACTGGTACGTTTTTGGTAGGGCTCTTTTGTGGGAACAACACCGATGTCATATAAAAATCTATGCCAGAAGCGAGAATAAAGTAGGTGCAGAGTAGTATGCTCCATACCGCCGTTATACCAATCCACAGGCAGCCAATAGTTCATTTTCTCCGGGTCGGCGATACAGGTGTCATTGTGCGGGTCAATGTATCGGATAAAATACCAGGAAGACCCGGCCCACTGAGGCATCGTGTCGGTTTCGCGCTTTGCCGGACCTCCGCAGCGAGGACAAGTCGTATTCACCCAGTCAGTCAGTTTGGCCAGCGGTGATTCAGCGTCCGCGGTGGGGATAAAATCATCCGTATGCGGAAGCCTAAGGGGAAGCTCGCTCTCCGGCAGGGGCACCCAACCGCATTGATCGCAGTGTACCAGAGGAATAGGTTCTCCCCAATACCGCTGACGGGAGAATACCCAATCCCGCAGTTTATAGTTGATTTTTGCTTCACCCAGTCCCTTTTCCGTCAGCCAAGCAATCATGGCTTTTTTTGCTTCGGCAACGCTTAGCCCGTTTAGGAATCCGCTGTTGATTAGTTTCCCCGAAGCAATATCGGTAAAGGCTGCCTCCTGTACATTGCCGCCGGCAACTACTTCTATAATAGGAAGATTAAACTTTTTTGCAAAAGCCCAGTCGCGTTCATCGTGGGCGGGTACGGCCATGATGGCACCGGTACCGTAGGACATAAGAACATAATCTGACACCCAGATGGGAATTTGTTGATTGTTTACGGGATTTATCGCGTAAATTCCCTCTAAAACAACGCCGTTTTTTTCTTTGGCGGTCTCCGTGCGTTCAAAATCACTTTTATGCTGCGCGGCTTCTTGATAGGCGCTTACTGCGTTTAAATTTTTGATTTTATCTTTTAAAGCCTCAATCATCGGATGCTCAGGGGAAATGACCATATAGGTAGCCCCAAAGAGCGTATCGGGACGCGTTGTGAACACCGTTAAATCTTTTTCATAGGCGGGCACCTTAAATTTTACTAAGGCGCCTTGACTGCGGCCGATCCAATTGCGCTGCTGCGTTTTTACTTTTTCAATAAAATCTACATCATCAAGGCCGTCAAGCAGTTTTTGAGCGTAGTCAGTAATACGAAGCATCCACTGACTTTTCGTTTTGCGGATAACGGAACCGCCGCAGCGTTCGCAGACCCCGCCTACCACTTCTTCGTTGGCAAGACCTACGTTACAAGAAGTGCACCAATTGATGGCGACTTCACTTTTATAAGCCAGCCCTTTTTCAAATAATTTCAAAAAAATCCACTGGGTCCATTTGTAATAATCGGGATCGGTAGTATTGACTTCTCGGGAATAATCAAAAGAAAAACCGATTTTTTTCAGCTGACTTCTGAAATGGTTAATATTGTTGGCAGTAACAATTTCGGGATGAATTTTGTTTTTTATGGCATAATTTTCTGTAGGAAGGCCAAAAGCATCCCAGCCGATGGGGTATAGAACATTGAAACCCTGCATACGGCGCTTTCTTGCAATGATATCCAGCGCTGTGTTAGACCGCGGATGACCGACATGGAGTCCTGCGCCTGAAGGATAGGGGAACTCAATGAGACCGTAAAATTTCGGCTTTGTTCTTTCGGAATCGTCTGCCTCGAAAGCTTTCTCCTTTTCCCAGATATCCTGCCATTTTTTTTCTATTTCCAAATGATTATAAGGTTCCGCCATAAAAAACTCCGTTTCCCGGCGAATATACGCCGTATTCCATAACTTTATTTTTTTATTTTATTATAGATAAGAAGACTTGTCAACGGAAAACAAGCGCAGCAATCAAGGGAATCTCCGCGGGAGATTTTGCTAAAAATTCCGCGCCTTCCTGCTGAAGCTCCTCTTTTCCGCCGTATCCCCAAAGTGCTCCGATACAGGGAATTTTTATGTATTTTGCACCTTTTACATCGTCTTTCCGATCACCCACCATTACGGAAGCGGCGGGATGAGTAAAAAGCATATCTTCAAGCATTTTTCCTTTGCCGGGAAAATTTTTTTCGCCTTGGGCACCGGAAATAACGGAAAATATATTTCTGATGCCAAAGTGCTCTGTTACCGTGAGTACCATTGATTCTGGTTTTGCCGAGCAGATCCGGCAATCAATATTTGCTTGGATAAGGGCGGAAAGCATTTCTTTTATCCCCGGAAACAGACTGTTTTCAAAGATGCCTTTCTCATTATAATATTCCCGGTAAATTTTTATTAATTGCTGTGCATCTTGTTCTTTTACGCCCCAAAGCCGGCGGAAGCTGTCAAAAAGCGGAGGACCGATGCAAGAACGCAATTGTTTATCTGTCAAGCGCGGCAATTGCTTTTTTTGTCTTACATATTCAATGGCGTTTAGAATACCGGGGGCGGAATCGGTTAAGGTTCCGTCAAGGTCAAAAATTACGGTTTTTTTCAAAATAAGAACTCCTTTTTTATTTTAAAATATTATAACATGAAACCTTTTTTCTCACAATACAGAATGCTTGTTGATTGTCCATTCTTTTTTGTATGATTTTGCGGCGGATAATTTTTCAAAAAAAATGTCAAAAGTGTTTGACAGTTTGCGGTGTTATTTGATATAATCACCCCTGTGATATGAGAAAGTTACTCTCGTGTTAGATACAAAACCGAGGGGAGGGATATTGATGTCAGAAATTCATGTTGGTGAAAATGAATCATTAGAAAATGCGCTGAAGCGTTTTAAACGTAAGTGCGCCCGCGCAGGAGTGTTGGCTGAAGTTCGTAAAAGAGAACATTACGAAAAGCCCAGCGTAAAAAGAAAGAAAAAAGCAGAAGCTGCCAGAAAACGTAAGTATTGATGGACGTAAATTATTTCTTTTTAAAAGTTTGAAAAAGCCGTAATTCATACGGCTTTTTCTTTTTTTGGCGCCTTTAGGTGTGGAAATAAACCGCCGGTTCTACCGTGGGAAGAAAGACGAGCAGAGCGACAAAAAAAGGGCGAGATGAAAGCAAGCCCAAAAAAACTATATGCAAAGAAAAAAACCTCCAAGTATAGTGGTAGCGGTTTGGCGACCGCATTACTAAAGAACGAGGAGGTTTTTAAGCAAATGTTAAAAGCAGAAAAGAATGAAATAAAAAGTACAGCACATTCAAGATACAGATGTCAGTATCACATAGCATTTGCACCGAAGTACAGAAGAAAAAAATTTATGGCAAGCTGAAAAAGGACATCGGCGAAATATTAAGAAAACTGTGCGTGCAAAAAGGAGTAGAAATAATAGAAGCAGAAACATGTGCAGACCATATGCACATGCTGGTTGAGTATACCACCGCATATAAGTATAGCACAGTTTATGGGATATCTCAAGGGAAAAAGTTCGCTGATGATATTTGATAGGCATGCAAACTTAAAATACAAATATGGTTCACGAAATTTTTGGTGCAGAGGATATTATGCAGAGGATATTATGTAGATACAGTAGGACGAAACAAAAAATAATAGCAGAATACATAAAGAATCAGCTAGAGGAAGATTACGCACAAGACCAAATAAGCATGAAAAAATATATAGACCCGTTCACGGGTAATAAGAATAAGTAAGCAAAAATAAACAGCCGCACGAGAGCGGCTGCTGGAGATAGTAATGCGGTGCTAAACTTTCAGAGCCCCTTGGAGGGGATAAGCCAGTAATAGCCTCTTTTAGGGGCGGAGCAAACCACCGGTTGAACCGGTGGTTTTCAGACTGTCGAAAAAGTCCAGTATAAGCTGGGCTTTTTTGCATAAATAAGGT
>CAJKLB010000033.1 GCA_905200615.1 uncultured Selenomonadales bacterium
AAATATTTTCAAAACATTTATATAAAGAAGCTTTACGCCAAGGCCTTGCGATCGGTATCATCTTTACCGCGCTGTTTTTGCTGGTTTCTGTTATTAAGTTTGTAGATGTTTTTAATCGGATTGAACTTTTTAATTTTTACAACAGCACATCATCTTCTATTACCGTAAAAGAAGATAATTTTAATCAAAGTTATTTCCTTTCTTTTTATGTCTTGGCGCCTCTGTTGGTTTTTCAATTATTCGGCTTTTTAACCAAACGCAGCCACAGTGATTTTTATCATTCTGTTCCTTATACGCGCGTTTGTTTATATTTATCTAATTTTGCGGGAATTTTAACGTGGATACTGATTGCTGTTGTAATTCCTGCAATTGTTTGTCTGCCGGCATATTATACTCTGGCTTCTACAACTCATTTTTTATATATTGATTTACCCGGTGTTTTATTGCTGCTGTTTAATACTTTTGCGGCAAGTATGATCACTTCAGGCATAGCGGCAATCGCCCTGAGTATCACGGGTATGTATTTCCCTGCGCTTATGATAGCCGCGTTGATTCTCTTTTTGCCCAAAATCTTAATTTATTTTATGATCGACCAAATACGCGTGCTTCTCCCGTTTATGACGCAATATTCCTTTAAGGCGCTTGATTTTCTCCAATATAGCATTCCTTCCAGTATATTAAATTGGTTTTTTCCTTTTGCAAAAAATATTTCATGGTATACTTCTATAGAATCGGGAATTTATTCTTTTTGCGCGGGAATTTTTTACATAGGCTTAGGTTGCTTGCTGTTTAAACGGCGCAGAAGTGAAATTGCGGGGCAAAGCGCGCCGAACAAAGTGCTTCAATATCTATACTGTACGGCCGTAGGATTGGCCGTCTCCACCATTCCTTTGGGATTATTATTTTCCGACGGAATTTCTTTGCTGGTTGTATTCCTTTACGGAATCACCGTTCTGATTTGCTTGGCTTATGAATTCATTACCACGCATAAACTGCAAAGTTTTAAAAAGGCACTCGTTTCCGTAGCGGTGTTAGCCATTCTGAATGTTATGATCAGCGTTATCATCTTTGGATCCTGTCGGATTCTTCAAAGCCAAGAAATAGAAGTTGCGGGGTTCCGCACCAACGAACAGCTGATTGAGCTTCGTGACAAAAATCCCACGGAGGAAGAACTGTTAATAAAAGACATTGTTATTGACGATCCGGCGCTCTGCCAAATGGTAGAAGACGCGTTAAATCGCACAAGGACAAACGGAAAAAACATAGATATCAAAAGCGTTGATAGAAACTCTTCTATAATTCAGATTGTTGCTCCAAACGAAAAAAGATATTATCGTAATATTATTTTTACACAAAAAGAATTTTATCTGATTGATAAGTATTGGGAAAATAACGGAACTTATAATCAAAAAATATATGAAGAAATAATCGGAAACAGATAAGATAACGTTTGCTGTTTTCTTGAGTTTGTTTCATGGCTTAACTGATTACTTGCTTAATAAATATCTTTTTTATAGCAAATAGGCTTCTGTATGAAAGTGCTTCTTTTCCATGAACCCTTGACAGCTTTGCCTATTTGCTTTCTTTTGTATCACGTATTCCTGTAATACCTACAGAAAAAATTTTTTAATATTATTTTTTCCGTATATATGAGTATAATCCAAAACATTCGTTTTTGAATTTTTACAGCATTGACAAAACATATGTTTTATGCTATTGTCATGAATATTGACTAAGGAAAACCCTTGCCCACATTCTTTTGCAGAAACAGAGATCATTTTGTGAGGTCTTTTATGAAGGAACCATGTATCGCTGTGCTTTTAGCCGCTTATAACGGAGAACAATACATCGGGGAACAAATTGAATCCGTGTTGGCGCAAAGCTATCAAAACATTCGTCTGATTATCAGTGATGATTTTTCCACTGATAATACCCTCGCGCTTATCAAGCAGTATTCCCTGAAAGATGATCGTATATCCGTTATTCAAAGTAAAAAACGCTTAGGCAGCGCACAGGCTAATTTTATGTTTTTGCTTAAAAATTGCACAGCCGATTATTATATGTTTTGTGATCAGGACGATTTTTGGTTTCCCGATAAAGCAGCAATGGAACTGAAAGAAATGCAGGCGCTTGAAAAACCGGGAATGCCTGTACTTGTGCACACGGATCTTTCGGTTGCGGACAAAGAGCTGAACAGGATTGCCGAATCTTTTTTTCAATATCAGAAACTTTCAAAAAAACAGCCTCTTTCCGTGACACTGATACAAAATAACGTAACCGGCTGCACCGTAATGATCAATTCTGCTCTGCGTGAACTGGCATTACAAAAAGAAGATACGCGTGGTATACTGATGCACGATTGGTTTTTAGCGATTCTGGCTTCTTGTGTAGGGATCATCGGATTTGTAGATCGACCGACAATGCTTTATCGCCAGCACGATAAAAATCAAATCGGAGCGCAAAATGCCGGCAGTATTTCATATCTTATGCAAAAAATTCAAAATAAAAAAGGCAACCGAAAAAGTTTGTACGATACGTTTGAGCAAAGCGCGCAAATTGCCGCGCTGTACGGATCCCAATTAGGCGCTTCTTATGAAATTCTGAACGAATACGGAAAAAATACCGCACGAAAAAAATGCGAAAGAATTAAAATCTGCAGACGTTACGGAATATGGAAGAATACTTTACCGCGAAAAATCGGTCAGATTTTATTTTTATAAAATTTCTATACAAAAAAACAGTCTGCCATCCGCAAAGCACGCGAAGTGCAGACTGTTCTTTTTATTTAATTTTTTTCTGTTTAATCGTTTTTATCCGAAGCCGATTTTTTCTTTTTCATTACAGCAAAAACAATAATACCCGCCGCTATTACAATTGCGGCAATAATAATTCCTACGATAACACCGGTATTGTTTCCGTTTTCCGCTCCCTCGGCAGTTCCGGGAAATTCCGTCGGTACAGCGGTAGGTGACGCGGTCGGAGCCTGCGTAGCTTCAGGGACTTCTGTTGGCTCTGTTTTCGGAGCTTCTTCATTGGGATCCTCTTCTGTTGGTTCTGTTTCAGCAGGATCATCGTTTTGCTCTAAGCTTTCCACAATATGCTCGTCATAATAATCCGCGTCATATATTGCAACATCATCTATATCAATCGTGAAATTGCTCTCATACGCTCCTGCTTCCTGCATAGCCTGTTCATCGCCGTCCGGTCCAAGACGGTCAAAAGTCAGCTGCCATTTGGCTTCTGTTGCAAGATCTTCTGCCGATATTTCCACATATTCAACGATCACGGTAATCCATTCTCCGCAATCGGCATCAATACTGTCTATCGGATCTAACCGTGCATAGTAAACACCGTTAGAATTCTTGGTAAATTCACTTTCCACATTGCTTCTTACCACCATACCGGCCGTGGCAAATTCAAAAGACGAATCCGTACTGTTAAAGCGCAGTTTCAGCACAATACATACGCAAGCATCGTCTTCACCGGAAATTTTTTTAATTGCCGGAAAAATATTGAGGGCCGGAGCGCTGTATTGATTTTTCGGCCCGGAAAAATGTACATAAGAATTTCCTTCTTCCGTAGCAACCTCGATGGCACCGGAACTAAAGGCCTCCCATCCCAACCCGGCTAAATCCGCTGTTGTAGTTCCCTCTAAGGTAGACGCTTTTTCATCAATTGCATTTCCCGTATCATACGCAGCATTTACAGAAAATGAAAGCATGGTAAATGTAAGGATTGCCGCTAAAAAAATAGGCATAAATTTTTTCATTTTTCATCTTCCTTTCATTTTTATATGTTTTATTATAGCAAATGGAAATATGAAAATCTATTGTAAATCTTGCTTTTTTAGATAAACTGTTAAAATTATTTGCATACTGAGTGAACAAAAAAATAAAGGCACGGGGAACTCGTTTAACCGCGGGCTTTGAATAAGCGGTAGGATGAATTTTATTTTTTACAACTGTTCTTAAATTTTTCTGAATAAAAGATTCTTTTTTCAATTTTATTGGTATAAAACTGTATTCTCCCCTGCTTTACAAAGAAAAATAAGCAACAAATTTTATATTTTTTTTGTTGAAAAATTATACGTGGGGTATTGACTTTTCAAAAAGCAAAGTTTATCATATATAATGTAGTACGAATTGCGCAAGAGGAGGAAAAACATGCTCAGGCACGATTTTAAAAGAATCATTTATTCCTATGGTTTTTACATAGCGGTTGCTCTGTTTGTGGTTATGGGCATTCTTCAGCAGCTGAGTTATACTGACGGAAAAGCCCGGATGTTACAAACATTCGGCGTTACGAATTTCGGCTTTTTAAACCGATATATATCTTCGACCTGCGGCGATATTTCAGCGACACAAATGTCGTTCATGCTACCGGTAATCTGCGCGATTCCCTGCGCGAACTTTTATTTGCAGGAATATAAAAGCAGATATCTGCGCAACGTGCTGATTCGAACCGGCAGGGGAAAATACTTTTTTTCAAAAGCCTTTACCTCCTTTATTACGGGCATGGCCGTTGTGCTGTGCGGCGAAATGATATTATTCATCCTTTGCTTTCTCATCGATCCCACTTCTTCCGTTCCGCTGTTTCAGTTGGATATGCTGTCGGATGATAATTTTTTAAAAACGCTTTATCAGGAAAACATACCGCTTTTCAGCCTTTTTGAATCCGCGAATTTAATTTTATTCGGCGGGGTATATTCTCTTTTGACCGTCAGTTTTTCGGCGCTGTGGAACAATAAGTATCTTGCCTATTCCACGGGTTTCTTATTTGCCAATATCGTCATTGATGAAATCCACCGGTACATAATGACGCCCTGGGTTACCTCCTGTGTTTGCGTATGGGCTTTGGAAACCTATCAAGATACGTATTCTGATGTTCTGATTCAATACGCGGCGCTTATTTTAATCAGTTTGGGGGTGTACGCTCTGTTCTTTTTCAGAAGGAGCAAAACAGATGTTTAAACGAAATATCACCATGATCGCAAACACGCTTTTGCGGATTCCGGGCTGGATCATCCTTGTATCCCTTTTAATTCCCGTTTATTTTATGTACGGCAGAGGAATCGCGTTTTCTATATCGAACAACTTTTGGGAAAATATTTTTTGTGATTCTTTTTTATTAAAATTATGGGTGCCGATGTCTCTTTTGGTGCTGCTGTCGGGCATAGGCATCGCCAAGGAAGACGACGCCATAAGATATTTACGAATGGGCAAACGGCAGACGGTAGCCCGCGTGAATTTGATTTCCGCTTTCGCGGCGGTTGTTCTTTTCGCCTTCGCTATTTTACTGATATACGCCCTGTTTTTTCGCCTGCGGAATCATATGTCGTTGGCCAATCAGTGGTCTCCGAACGTCCTCGCGACAGCAAATCTTGAAGAAGTCCGGGGAAATCTGTATCCCGCGCCGATTGTTATCAGAAACTTTTCTCCGATAGGGGCGGTGCTGATGGAAATGCTGCTTTTAATTATCTACTGTTTTTTTCTTGCCGTTGTCAGCATGACGGTCAACGCGCTGTTTAAACAAGCCATAGGCAGCATCATCTGTATTTTTTCGGTGATGGTCGTATCATTGTTTGGGGCAAGAAATTATCAGGAGTATTCTTTTTACCCGTTATACAACGGCAGTTTTAAAGCGTTAACGGAAACCAATCATTTTAGTTTTATTAGTTACGCTGTTGTATATTGGGTTATTCTATTGGTGTTGGCCATCACTGTTTATTATTTTGTGATGCGGAAGGTAGATCTGATCAGTCTTTCAAGAGAAAAATAAGCATAGGAGAGAGAAAAAATGAAAGAAGCGCTGCGAATTATTAATTTGTGTAAAACCATCAGCAAAAGAGAAATTTTAAAGAATATCAATTTAACGGTGAATATAGGGGATTCCGTAGGAATTGTAGGCGCGAACGGAAGCGGAAAAAGTATGCTGTTTAAAGCCATCTGTAATTTGATTACGCCAACCGCGGGCGAGGTATATGTATTCGGGGAACGTGTAGGAACCAAGGGAAAATTCCCCGGCGATGTGGGGATATTGATTGAATCACCGGGGTTTTTGCCGAATTTAAGCGGGTTGAACAATCTTTCCCTGCTGGCAAGTATCCGGAACAATATCCAAAAAGAAGACGTGGAAAACGCTATTGCTTTAGTGGGGCTTGACCCTAAGGATAAGCGCCCCACTAAAAAATATTCCATGGGAATGCGCCAAAGGCTGAATATTGCGCAGGCGCTTATGGAAAAACCGAAATTTTTGATATTGGATGAGCCTATGAACGGCCTTGACAGGCAAGGCGTTGCCGATATCCACGCGCTTTTAAAAAAGCTGCGGGAAGAAGAAAAGCTCACGCTGCTTTTAACAAGCCATCATCCGGAAGATATTGAGGCGCTTTGCGATAAAGTGTATATCATGGATAACGGAATGTTAAGCGAGGAGTAGAGGGATATGAAAAAAATAGGGGTTATATTGATAAGTGTTGTGCTTTTGTCGGCCTCGGCAGGGTGCAGGCAGTCGATTTCCTCCGGAAACAGTCCTACGGCAACGCCCAGCGTCAGTATCAATGACGGAATCGTGACGTTTGAGAATACAGCAAAAGATGCGTATTCCGATGAATATCATAATTATGTGCATCAATTATATGAGGGGAACCGCCTATGGGCGGAAGATGATTCTGTATGTGTGGATTTTTTGACACAGAAGCTGGAATTTGAAAAAGCCGAATATCTTTATACCGATTCCATAAATCAGGAAACCATCAACGCGTGTATGGACTGGATTTCGTGCCTGTATGACACAAAGTATTACAAAGACAGGGAAATGTTCCAAAAAAATGTTGAATACAGGCTCCCTTATTTACAGGAAGGACTTGATTTCAGCAGTATGCTGGAAGAACATATCGAAACGCTTTCCGGCATTCAGCAAACTATATTATCTACTAACAATAATAAATACAACTTACAATGCATGGAATATTACAGGGATCCCCAGCAAAAGGATATCCGCGGATTAGTGCTTTCTTCATATTTTGTCGTTACCGGCGGCAGCTTTTATGAAGTGATCCCGCAGTATTATCAAAATCAAAAAAGATCCTACTCTAATTTTACCAGCGATGAAGAAGGCGTTTTTCAAGCAAGTCTGCCTGTTTATTTTACGGTATTTTTAAACGAACAAAACAAGATCATCGGCTGGCGGGAAGCGTATCAAACGGAAGAAAACGCCGCTGCTAAAAGATGCTTTTTAGCAACGGAGAATACGGTAAGCGTTCAAGAGGAAGTTCGGTATCTTCCGGTGATGGTGGATGAATCCTTTACCAAATACGTTTCTTTCTTCGAAACAGACCAAATGAAAGCAGCCCAGGCAAAGGCAATTGAAGCTTATAAATACCTGATTCAATTAAACGGAAATTGTTCCAACGATTATTTTCAGGGATTTTACGCGCTGTGCTCTCCCGGCTTAAAAGCGCAGCTGCAATCCGCCGGTATTTTGGAGCAAATGCTCCAGGATGCCCAAAAGTATAACGTAACCATTGCGCTGGACCCTGTAAGCGCCTCAAAGGCGGAAACTCTATCAACAGGGTTTATAAAGGGCTATAAGGATACCATCTACGGGGATGTTTATATAATAGAAAAATATGTTTATATGCAAAGCGGCAGCGAGGCGTTCAATCAAAAATATGCCCTGCCTCCGGATAAAGGAAATGCAACCTTTCGTTTTTACATAAGCTATAACGAGGGAACGCCTCAACTTGTGGCTTTTAGAATTAACGCCTCCTCCCAGCTATCATCGTTTGAAAACTATGATCAAATATGGACGGGAAATTGGGATAACGGGTAATGTTCTTTTTAAGTGCTGAAAAAGTTTTTGATAAAAACACATAAAAAACATTTGTTTGTATAAACACGGCAGAAAAATGCAAAATATATTTAAAATAATGTTTGCAATTTTTAAGGGTATATGATATTATAGTACACACAATACTTCTTGCGAGAGTGGGCGAATATCCCACTCTTCATTTTTGAAGGAGGGGCTTTATGCCAAAAACCGCCGAGATTGCCGGGAATGCCGCACAAAAAATTATTGAGGATATGGGCTTTGAAATGGCCGATGTGGAATATGCGCGTGAAGACGGACAGATGTGCCTGAACTTTTATATCTGCCGGGAGCAAGGAGTAACCATTGACGACTGCGAAGCCGTCTCCCGTGCGATTGATGAGGCTGTGGAGGCCGCGGATCCCACCGGCGGCGCGCCTTATTGTTTGTGCGTAAGCACCTGGGGAGATCGGCCGCTCAAAAACGACCGTGATTTTGCCCGCAATGTGGGTAAAAAAGTAGAACTGAAGCTAAAAAAACCCGATGAGGGAAAAAAGAAAAAATTTGTAGGGAGTTTACAACTCTTTGATGAAGAAACCGTTACTATAGAAACGAATAACGGCGCTATTACAGTAAAAAGAAATAATTTAGATTGTATCAGGCCTTATATCGGCTTCTGAAAATGGAGGAAAAAATGAATTCAGAGTTAATCAGCGCAATTAAAATGTTGGAAAGTGAAAAAGGAATCAATGCGGAAACGCTTTACGAAGCCATTGAGCTTGCTATGATATCAGCCTATAAAAAAGTGCGCGAATTCAACGACGCAGCAACGCTTGTTGCCCGTATGGACAGAGAAACCGGTGACGTGCACTGTTATATTGTAAAAACCGTAGTGGATGAAGTTTATGATAATCTGCTGGAAATTTCCGTGGAAGACGCCCAAGCACTTTTGCCCGGTGCTGTAGTAGGCGATAAAGTAGAAGTAGAAGATACCCCCGAAGATTACGGACGTATCGGCGCGCAAACGGCGCGTCAGGTAATCACCCAACGTCTGCGGGAAGCGGAAAAAGGGCAGGTATACAGCGAATATGCCGATAAACAGAATGAGTTGCTTACCGCGGTGGTGCAGCGGGTGGAAAACGGCTACGTATATGTGGAACTGGGTAAGTTAGAAGGAGTAATTCCCCCTAAAGAACAGATTGAAGGCGAACACTATGTTCCCGGTATGCGTTTAAAGGTATATGTTTCCGAGGTAAAAAAAGTGCAGTACGGTACCACCATCACCGTTTCGCGGACACATCCGCAGTTGATTAAGCGGCTCTTTGAAATGGAAGTGCCGGAAATCGCCCAGGGAATTGTGGTCATTAAGGCAATCGCGCGCGACGCCGGCTCCCGGACAAAAATTGCCGTTTACAGCGAAGATCCCAATGTGGATCCTTTAGGCGCCTGCGTAGGTCCTAAAGGCACACGGGTAGCAAACATCGTCAGCGAAATCAATGATGAAAAAATCGATATCATCAAATGGAGCGAAGATCCGGTAACTTATATTGCCAATGCTTTAAGCCCTTCAAAGGTTTTGCTCGTAAAAATCAACGAAGGCGAAACCAAGAAGAAAGCAACCGTTATCGTGCCGGATAATCAGCTTTCTTTGGCTATCGGCAAAAAAGGACAGAACGCAATGCTTACCGCCAGATTAACAGGCTGGAATATCGATATTAAATCACAAAGCCAGACAGAGGGCTTGGAAGAGGCTGAAAACAGTGAAAACTAAAAAGGTTCCCATGCGCATGTGCTTAGGCTGCCGGGAAATGAAACCTAAGCGTGAACTGGTGCGCATCATCCGCACACCAGAAGGTGAAATTAAGCTGGATACAACCGGTAAAGCCTCCGGCCGCGGCGCTTATATCTGCCGCAACACCGAATGCTTAAAACAAAGCATAAAAACCCGTGCGCTTTCCCGTGCGTTTGATACCGTTATCGGTGATGAAATTTTTGAGGCGCTTGAAAAGGAGATTCATGGATAAAATAAAAAACAGCGCGCGGCTGATGACTTTTGTAGGCTTCGCCGCAAAAACGCGGCAGCTGGTCTCCGGCGCACAGGGCTGCGAAAGCGCAATCAAAAGCAAGGAGGCATTGGTTGTGCTTCTTTCTGCGGAAGTTTCGCAAAACACATTAAAACATTATGCGGAACTGGCTCTTTTCAGAGGAGTTCCCTTGTATCAGCTGGATGACGACCGGCTGGGCTCCGCTATCGGAAAACCGGAGCGTAAAGCAGTATGCATTACCGGCAAACAATTTGCCGATGCGATCATAAATGAGATCAACCTGAATTTGGGGGTTAAAGAATGAGTAAAGCAGCAGAGATTAAAAAGGCAAGCAATGAATTACTTGAAAAAATAGCAAAGGCACAGCAGTCGCTTGACGCTCAAAAGCAGGCGCTTTTGGAAAAAAATAACGCTATTTTGGCAAAGGCCGAGGAAGAGCGCAGAGCGCAGCAGAAATTAGAGCAGGAACAGGCTATGGCCGAATATGAGGCGCAAAGAGCCCGTGAGGAAGCCGAGGCTGTTGCCGAAGCCGAAAAAGCCGAAAAAGAGGCCGCCGAAGCTGCCGCCGCGAGGAAAGAGGAAACTCCCCGTCAGGAAGAGGAAAAACCGGAGACGGATAAACAAACACAGCCGGAAGAGGAAAAAGCGCAGCCGCATAAGTCTTTTCCGGCCGAAAAGCAAGTACAGCGGGAAAATCAGAGAGAGAAAAAGCCGGAGGATCGCGGCGTTAAGCGTTCCGGAAACGGATATCAAGGAACCCGTCCGGTACGGCGCGAAAACGGAACACAGCCGTCCGCACAGGGAAAATCCTTTACTAAATCCAGAGAAAACGCAGGCGATCAGCGTAAGTCTCGCCAGCCGTCACGCACACCTGCTATGGCGGCAATACCGGTTACGGAAAAAGAACGGGTAAGCAATTATGATCCGAACAAAAAGATGTACCGTAAAAATCACGAAAATTCCGAGCAGACGCCAAAGAATATAAAGAAAGACAGACGTCAGCAAATGACCGGAGTGGAAGATGATGAATTTTTCCGTGTAAGAAAACCGAAAAAAGAGAAAAAAGAAGCGAAAAAGGTCATTGAGCCGATTGTAATCGAAAGCGCGGTTATGACTACCGAAACTATTTTAATTAAAGACCTTTCCGAAAAGTTAGGCAAGCCTGCCGCAGATATTGTAAAAAAATTGTTCCTGATGGGCGTTATGGCTACGGTAAACCAGGAGATCGACTATGAAACGGCCTTGATGGTAGCCATGGAATACGGGATCGAGCTGGAACAGAAGCTTGCTAAAACCTATGAAGATACACTCATTGATATTGTGCAGGACACGGATCAAACCGGTGAAGGATATATCACAAGACCTCCGGTGGTTACCATCATGGGCCACGTTGACCACGGAAAAACCTCACTGCTGGACGCGATCCGCCATGCGAATGTAACCGCCAGCGAGGCCGGCGGAATTACCCAGCATATCGGTGCGTATCAGGTTTCTTATGATGATAAAAGAATTACTTTTATTGATACTCCGGGGCATGAGGCGTTTACTTCCATGCGCGCACGCGGAGCGCAGTCTACCGATATCGCGATCATCGTAGTGGCCGCAGACGACGGTGTTATGCCGCAAACGATTGAAGCGATCAACCACGCGAAAGCGGCCGAAGTACCGATTATTGTGGCCATTAACAAAATGGATAAGCCCACCGCTGACCCCGAGCGCGTAAAAACCGAACTGACCCAGCATGAACTTGTTCCCGAAGATTGGGGCGGTGATACGATTGTAGTTCCGGTTTCCGCTTATACTAAAGAGGGAATCGATAAACTTTTAGAAATGATTTTGCTGGTGGCAGAAGTAGAAGATTATAAAGCCAATCCTGACGTAATGGCTAAGGGAATTATTATAGAAGCAAAGCTGGATAAAGGCAGAGGTCCTGTGGCTACGGTTCTGGTTCAGAACGGTACCCTGCACGTAGGGGATACCATTGTTGCCGGTACGGTATTCGGTCGTGTACGTGCAATGACGAATGATAAAGGGGAACGCTTAGAGGCAGCACCGCCCTCTACCCCGGTAGAGGTGCTGGGCTTTAATGAAGTGCCCGAAGCAGGAGATCAGATTTACGCTACGGAGGATGATAAGCTTTCCCGTCAGGTCGCGGAAGAACGGCGCGCAAAGATCAAATCGGCTCAAGCCAAAGCCAAGGCCAAAGCTTCCCTGGATGATTTGTTCGCGCAGATTCAGGAAGGCGAAATGAAACAGCTGAACCTAATTATTAAGGCCGACGTGCAGGGCAGTGTGGAGGCCGTGAAACAAGCGCTGGAAAAGCTGTCCAACGATGAAGTAAAAGTTGTTGTTTTACACGGCGGCGTGGGCGCAATCACCAACTCGGACGTAATTCTTGCCCAAGCTTCCAACGCGATTATCATCGGCTTTAACGTGAGACCGGATTCCACTGCCAGAACAATGGCTGAACATGAAAAAATTGATATCCGTCTCTATCGCATAATATACAACGCCATTGAGGATATCGAGGCGGCTATGAAAGGTATGCTGGCGCCGGAATTCAAGGAAGTCATTTTGGGTCACGCGCAGGTACGGCAGACCTTTAAAGTACCCGGCCACGGTACAATTGCCGGAAGCTATGTGACTGACGGAAAAATTACCCGCGCAAGCAAACTTCGTCTTTTAAGAGATAATATTGTTATCCATGAAGGAGAAGTAGAATCTCTGCGTCGCTTTAAGGACGATGTAAAAGAGGTTGCTACCGGCTATGAGTGCGGTATCGGTATCCAGGGCTATAATGATATTAAGGAAAACGATGTGATTGAAGCGTTTATTATGGAGGAGATCGCAAGATAAGGAGAAACTATGCAGTATAAACGTTCAGACAGATTAGGGCTTGAAATGCAGCGCGCGCTGGCTGATATTTTGAGAAATGAACTGCACGATCCGCGTATCGGAACGCTGTGCAGCATTATCAAAGTGGAGCTGAGCAATGACCTGCAGTACTGTAAAGTATTTGTTACCGTGTATGGCTCGGAAGAGGAAAAACAGCAGACCTTTATCGGTTTAGAAAAAGCAAAGGGATTTATTAAACGGCAGCTTTCCGAAAGAATTCAAGTACGTAAAATGCCCGAACTTACCTTTGTACCGGATGATTCCATTGCCTACAGCATACACATCAGTGAACTTTTGCATCAAATAAAAGAGGAAGAAAAATGAGGCAACTGGCAGAGTTTATTAAGCAAGGTGAAAATTTTGCGGTGATTTCTCATATTTCACCTGACGGCGACACGATGGGCAGTGCCGCCGCCCTTCTTTATGCCCTTGAAAAACTAAAAAAGCGCGGACAGTGGTTTTGCGAGGGAAATATTCCTGCGGATTTTATGAAAATAGAAGAGATCGCTTCTTTGGTAAAAAAGGACGCGCTCAAGAATTTTGACAGCGTAATTTGCGTGGATTGCAGCGACGAGGCGCGACTGGGCAATTGCGCACGGCTTTTAAAAACCGTAAAAAGAACCGCGCAGATCGATCACCATATCACCAATACACAGTATGCCGGCGTAAACGCGGTATATGAACGAAATGCCACGGCGTTTATTATGATGCGGCTTTTTGAAGAATTGGAGATACCGTTGGACGATCACATGGCGCGGGCATTGTTTGTATCCGTCTGCACCGATACGGGAAGACTCTCTCACAGCGGTGTTACCGCGGAAGATGTCTACCAAACAGCAAAGCTTTATGAATATAATATCCGGCCCGATGAAATTGTCGGAATTCTCTTTCAAACCTCTACACTGCAAAAAACACGGCTCCAGGGCAGGGCTATTGAACATTTGACTTCCGCTTTTGACGGAAAAGTTGTCTATACGTATCTTGATGCGGAAGATTTCGCGGAATTTCACGCCGAACAGGCCGATTCGGAAGGCGTAGTGGAAATATGCCGAAGCATTGAGGGCGCACAGATTGTATTTTTTATCCGTCAAACACAGGACGGATATAAAGCCAGTCTTCGCTGCACTCCCCGGTATGATGTCTCCGCCGTATGCACCGCCTTTGGCGGGGGCGGACATAAGCTGGCGGCAGGATGCAATCTTACAGGCAGCCGCGATCAGGTCATCGCGCAGTTGCTGAATGCTTTGCGTGAGGTGCTGTAGCATGGACGGCGTAATCAATGTGTACAAAGAACCCGGCTGGACTTCAGGAGATGTGGTGAATAAACTTAAAGGGTTACTGCATCAGCGGCATATCGGTCACGGCGGCACGCTGGACCCTGACGCAGAAGGCGTATTGCCGGTTTGTGTAGGCAAAGCTACAAGACTTTTTGATTTCCTGACGTCCCGTCATAAAACTTATCAGGCACGGGTTCGTTTTGGCGTTATTACCGACACCCAGGATGCTTCGGGTCAAATTCTTTCCCAATGCGCGCCGGGTTTTTCGTATCAGGAATTATTAGATGCCGCCGCAAAACTTACCGGCCGAATTCAGCAAGTGCCGCCGATGTACTCGGCACTGCACCAAGGCGGAAAAAGACTGTATGAATTGGCTCGGCAAGGGAAAATCGTAGAACGCCAGCCTCGGGAGATTGAAATAGAATCTCTCACGGTTCTTACACCGATAGAAGAAGATGAGTGCAGTATCCGCGTAGTTTGCGGCAGAGGTACCTACATACGCACGCTTTGTGAGGACTTGGGCAATCTTTTAGGCTGCGGCGCGCATATGCGTCATCTGCTGCGGGAGAGCGCGGGCGGTCTGTGCGTAGAGGATTCTCTGAAAATCCGGCAGATTGCAGATCAGATACAAAAGCATGATTTTTCTTTTGTGCTTCCCATGGATCGCGCCGTGACCTTTTTGCCGGCGGTAATATTTTCTTCTGCCGCCCAAAAAAAACTGAAAAACGGAAATCCCGCGGAGGCCGATTTGGTGCTGCGGAAAGATACGGTGAAAGAAAACGAGCCGGTACGAATCTATTGTGAAGAGTTGTTTATCGGCATCGGCTGTTTAAAACAGGGATTCTATCATATACAATGCCGGCTGGGAGGCGAAACACCATGAGCGTTCTGATTCTGGGAACTTTTGACGGTGTACATCGGGGACATCAGGCTTTGCTTGACCGAGCAAAAAATTTTGCGGAGCCCATTGTTGCCTGCACATTTTCCATTCCTCCGGCGTTTTTTTTTCAAAAAAATATTAAGCTGCTTACCACCGCGGACGAAAAGGCCGCGCTTTTACAAAAGTACGGTGCAGACGAGGTATTTATGCAGCCCTTTGACCGGGAAAAAGCTTCGATGCCGGCGGAAGCGTATATTGAGTTTTTATGCAAAAAGTTTTCTCCCCACGCCATTGTGGCGGGCTTTAATCATAAATTCGGGTTTGGCGCCAAAGGAAACTGTGTACTGCTCAGACAGCTGGGTGAAAAATACGGATACCAAACGGAAATTGTACCGCCGGTGACGGATGGGCAGGGCACGGTCAGCAGTACCGGAATTCGGCAGGCTCTGCTTGCCGGAAAAACCGAGCAGGCGGCCCGGTTGTTAGGACGCCGTTATTGTTTGCGGGGAATTACCGTGCATGGCAGACATATCGGCCACAGCATCGGTTTTCCTACCGTAAACACCTGTGTTCCGGAGGAAAAACTGATTCCCCAAAGAGGGGTATATGCCACACTGTGCCGAATAAACGGAAGACTTTATAAAGGAATGACCAATATCGGCATCAATCCTACCGTGACAACCGAACAAAAGCTTTCAGTGGAAACACATATTTTGGGGTTCTGCGGCGATGTTTACGGAAAAACCGCAACGATCACTTTTTTAAAAAAAATACGCGCTGAGCGTAAGTTTTGTTCCGTAGAAGAGCTGAAACGGCAGCTTTCTTCCGATGCTCTTTTAATTGACGCCTATATCGGTACCTTACGCGAATAAAAAAACCGTTACCGGAAAAACATGCGGCAATCCGTAAAACAACTTAGACGGATCTTTTTGTAATTGCTCCGACATCAGATCATTTTTCAGCAGGAAAGATTCAACCATTCGTTACATTGTCCACTGTATATCTCTTTATTTTATAATAAACCGTTTTCTCGCGCGCTTTTTGAAAGGATTACCGGGCGATAGGATTTTTCACATACGGAAAGAGATACAGGTGCATCATTCGGTCTGTCGAAAAATCTGTTTATGAACAGATACAAAAAATTTTCACGTATTCCATCGGGCGGATGAGCACTCCCCCACCGCTAAACATCCCACCGGTACATTTTACGCTTCTTTCGCGCTCTTTGAAGAAAACTTCCGCGCGAGTCTGGATTTTGCCTGCCCCTTGAAAAAGGAGAACAATAACTTTATTGTTCAGCTCTTTTGACCGCGTGATTTTTTGGACACTCTGAAATACGGATGTGTCTTTTTTTAGATTATTTTCTGTTTATCGCTTTTTTAAATCTCCCGTGGCCGGATTGTCAATCAGCCTGCCGTCCTGCGTAAAACGGGAGCCATGACAAGGGCAATCCCAGGTATGCTCATAAGGATTCCACTTTAACGCACAGCCTAAATGCGGACAACGTCTGGCTGCAGGGGTCAACAGATTTACAATGGATTCAAAAGCGTTGACGGCCAATTGCGGGCGGAGTATAGTACGTGACGGAGAGAATACTTCCGCATAGGGATTTCGTTTTCCCTGAATGAAATCGCATAAGATCATTGCCGAAACCATAGACGACGTCATCCCCCATTTATTAAAACCGGTAGCAACGTATAAATTTGATGTACCGGCAGAATAAGCGCCGATATACGGAACGCCGTCCAATGTCATGCAATCCTGCGCGGCCCAGTGATATCTTTCTGCCGCGTTTGGATAATACCGTCGCGCAAAATCACGCAATTCTGCCCAGTTCCCTCCTTTTTTTCCGGTACGATGGTCTCCGCCTCCGATAAGCAATAGATTGGCATAATTACGGAAAGACATTCCTTTTTGCGCCTCGTCTACATACATGCCCGCCACATTCTGCGCGTTTTCAAGCGCAAGCACATAAGAACGATGCTGATACATTTTCAGAAAATAGCTCCCGTGCTTATTCAAAAACGGGAAATGAGTAGCCACAATAATATTTTTTGCGGTAATTTTACCATGATCCGTAATTGCTGTGGTTCCCAATAACTCACGCACTGTTGTATGTTCGTAAATATGCAGCCCTTTTGAAACAGCTGAAATAAATTTTAACGGATGAAACTGTGCCTGACCGGAATATTTTACTGCGCCGGCTACAGAAAAAGGCAAGGGAAGATGCTTGACAAATTCCGCGTGGCCTCCGAGCTTTTCAAGGGCTAAAATTTCTTTTTCTATTTTTTCGCGGTGATCAAGCGAATAAACATAAGAAGGTTTTTCTTCAAAATCACAATCAATCTTGCTGCACAAACCGCGATATCTTCCCAGGGCGGTTTCATTGGCGTAAAAATACTGTTTTGCCCTTTCCACACCAAATTCGCGAATCAGCTTATCATAAATCAATCCATGCTGCGAGGTAATTTTAGCGGTTGTATTTTGGGTAATACCGCCGCATAGAGTGCCAGCCTCTGCAAGCACATACGGTATGCCCGCTTGATGAAGCGTATATGCGCATAAAATTCCGGCCATTCCCCCTCCGATGATAAGTACATCTGTTGTGATTTCTTGTTTCAGGCTTTCAAAAGTACAACCATTTGATGTCTGTTCCCATAATGAGCCCATGATGCATCCTCCCCAAAATCAATTTTACAAATAGTATTTCTCAAATAACGGCGACTATTCCAAACAAAGAATTGTATTGAGAAAAAGACAAAAAGGCATATAAAATATCCGGAAACAACCTTGGACTTTTCAACGCATGAAAAGTATTTTTACGATCACGCAAACAGCCCGAACTTTTAATCGTTTTTGCGGAATAATTTTATAAAAATCTAAAAGAATAATGGTATAAAATTTACGCAAAAGGGGGTATTATGCGTGCGTGAATATTTCTGCGGATGGTATTTCAAATGTCAGTCTGACGCGCAGACACTGGCGGTCATTCCCGCGGTTCATCAATCAAAGAAAAAAAATCGTGTTCCGTTCAAATCATCACAGAGGAAGGGTCTTGGAATATTGACTTTCCTTATCATAAATATCATAAACAAAAAAAACAGTTTCACATTTTGGCAGGTGAAAACCTCTTCGGCAGGGACGGAATTAAACTATGCATCCATACAGGAGATTTTTCCGCTCAAGGCTCTGTTAGCTTCGGGCCTTTTTCTCCTCTTCGATATGATATCATGGGACCCTTTCATTATCTGCCGTTTATGGAATGCCGGCATAGCGTTATAAGCATGAAGCATACGGTAACCGGCCGGCTGTGCATCAATGGGATAAACTATTGTTTTGAGAATGGAATCGGTTATATTGAAGGAGATCGCGGGTATTCTTTCCCCAAAGAATATGCATGGACACAGTGTATTTTTGATGGGGGATCTCTTATGCTCAGTGTGGCGGATATCCCGTTTGGATTTTTTCATTTTACAGGGATAATCAGTGTAATTCAATGGCAAGGAAAAGAGTACCGTTTGGCTACTTATCTCGGTGCAAAAGCCATTACTATTGAAAACGGTGAAATTATAATTTGCCAGGGAGATATGATTTTTTCGGCAAAGCTGATGGAAAAGCATACGCATCCTCTTTTCGCGCCGGTAAGCGGCGCGATGAACCGAACGATTCACGAAAGCGCTTCCTGCCGCGCGTGTTATTGCTTTAAGCAAAATGGGCGCACGCTGTTTTCCTTTGAAACATCAAAGGCTTCTTTTGAATATGAATACTTCAATTGATATCTTTGCGTTTTTTATTATATTCAAAAATCCGATTTCAAAAACAGGTGTCAGATGGCACATTTTAGGGCATTCTTTTTGACAGATTTCATATTTGGGGAAAAGGAAAATGAATAGAATGAGAACAGCAAAAAGAGAGGGAACTGTCTTATCATGACAGCTCCCTCTCTTTTTAAGGAAAGATAGCTTGTTTTATAAGTTTTTCCGAAAAAGCAATGTTTTTAAATTTTTTGCAAATTGCTCTGCCTCATAATACAGAAAGCTCAATACTTTGGCGTTTTCGTCATCTTCTTTGCGGCGGGTATATGCTGTTTTAGCAAAGAGGAGGATCTTTCCCGCGTCGGGTTAAAATTATTCCTCTGGAAACAGTCCCGCCGAAAAATACCTTTCTCCGTTATCGGGAAAAAGCACAACAATGGTCTTGTCCTTATTTTCGGGTCTTTTCGCAAGCGTCATTGCCGCCGCCAGCGCCGCACCGGAACTGATTCCTACCAGGATTCCTTCTTTTACGCCTATGTCACGGGCACTTTCAAAAGCATCCGCGTCGGATATCGCTATAATCTCATCATATATTCCGGTATTCAGTGTATCGGGAATAAAGCCCGCGCCTATTCCCTGTATGGCATGGGTACCGGCTTTTCCTTGAGAAAGCACCGGAGAATTCTCGGGTTCTAGCGCGACTATTTTTATCCCGGAATTTCTGCTTTTTAAGTATTCACCCACACCCGAAACAGTACCGCCCGTGCCTACGCCGGCAACGAATATATCCACTTTTCCGTCCGTATCATTCCATATTTCAACTCCGGTTGTTTCTCTGTGCGCTTGAGCATTCACAGGGTTTGTAAACTGGCCGGGAATAAAACTTCCCGGAATTTCCCGCGCCAATTCCTCTGCCTTGGCGATCGCGCCTTTCATTCCCTTAGATCCCTCGGTAAGCACCAACTCAGCGCCATATGCCTTTACGGCAATTCTTCTTTCTTTCGACATGGTTTCCGGCATCACAATGATCATTTTGTATCCCTTTGCCGCCGCAATTGCCGCAAGACCGATACCCGTATTTCCGGAAGTAGGCTCTATAATAACGGAATCCGGCTTTAAGAGCCCCTTTTTCTCAGCATCTTCTATCATGGCCTTTGCCACTCTGTCTTTTACTGAACCCGCAGGATTAAAGTATTCAAGCTTAGCCAGAATTTTTGCCGATATGCCGTATTCCTTTTCAATATGCGTAAGCTCCAGAAGCGGAGTTTTCCCTACAAGCTGATCGGCGGAAGTATAAATTTTTGCCATAATATCCTCCTTACTCAACCGCATAAATATGCCGTTAAAAATTTTATGCTTTGTTTTTCCGTAAAAATGCCTGTGCTGTGAATTTTTACGGCAGCAGTTTCATGCATTTCCGAAATGCTTCTGCGGATGATGTATAAGAAAAATTTATCTGTCTTCTTAATTCATCCGTAAAAGCCTTTGTTTTTATTCAATATATCTTTTATACGCGTACAGTTATAACAATACGATTATAGTCCTGTCAACGTTATTTGTAAACAGTTTTATCGAAAAATAAAAGCCTTCCGTTTTTGCGTAAAAGAAAAGTGAATTTCAGCTGTTCTTAGTTCTTCTTGTTTTCTCATTTTTACAATCTGATTTTTATCGCAAATATAAGATTTCATAACAAGATATATGCTGTTTCCGCCGATCAAGCATAGACATTTTTTATCGTGTTTCCGATAAATTTTCGCTGATTTTTTCTCTTCTTTTGATATTGTGCTTTTTATGGATTTAAAGCTCTGCATATTCTTTCTTGCGCGGATTCCGTGCCGATGCTATTCTCTTTATTCTGCATAAAATATATTTTCTCATTGAGTGCTAAAAAAAACAATTTTATGATCTTGCTTTTTTGTATTCCTTATATTACAATCAAAATAGCATAAAAGAATCGATGGAGGAAACGAATATGAACTATTGCGGTAAAAACCGCCGCGCGATCAGCTTCCCTTTAGGAGGCATCGGCAGCGGATGTATCGGTCTTTCCGGTTATGGACAACTGATCGATTGGGAAATCTTTAATCGCCCTTCCAAGGGCAGCAGCAACGGACTTTCTCATTTTGCAATAAAAGCGGATGACGGAAATCAAATATTGGATGCGAAAGTACTGCATGCTGATATAGATACGGAATGTATGGGATCCTTTTCACAGGGGAATTTCGGTCACGGAAGCCCGCGCAGTACCATGATGGGCTTTCCGCATTTTAAAGACTGCGTTTTTAACGGGGAATTTCCCTTTGCGGAAATTGAATTTATCGATCCCTCTTTTCCCGGCCAGGTTATGCTGCATGCCTTTAATCCGCTGATTCCGACTAACGAAGATGATTCGTCCATTCCCGCGGCGTTTTTTTCTATTGTTGTGAAAAACACTACGAATAGAGCATTGCATTACACTGCCGCAGGTTCCCTGAACAATCCCTTTTCTGCGCAAGAAGGAAAGAATACATACTGCCAAAAAGAAAATATCCATATGATAAAACTGCAGGATATAGCCCATACAAACGATGAAATCGCCTACGGTGATCTTTCAATTGCCTGCGAGGCTGAAGAGGTTTTCTTTCAGGAATACTGGTTTTCCGGCAGATGGTTTGATTCCGTAGGGGTCTTCTGGCAAGAATTTTCCGCTTTAGGCAATTTAAAAAACCGCCGGTATGCTTCCGTAAAAGGAAATGAATGCACGGCTACGCTGACCGCCGGCGCATGGATCCGGCCGGGAGAAAGTAAAGAATTTCGTTTCATTATTTCATGGAATATTCCCAATAACCATAACTATTGGACAGATGCTAATACAGAGAAAAAAAATCAATGGCAGCAGTATAACAAATGGAAAAATTATTACAGCATACTGTTTGCCGACTCCTCAGCTTCGGCCTTTTATGGGCTAAAAAACTGGGATCGCCTTTTTACCGGTACCAAGCTGTATCATGACGCGTTATTTGCCTCCTCTTTACCGGAAGAAGTGCTTGACGCCGTATCCGCAACGGTTTCGGTTTTAAAAAGCGCTACGGTACTGCGACTGGAAAACGGTGCACTCTATGGTTGGGAAGGCTGTAACGCCACCACGGGTTCTTGTGAGGGCAGTTGTACCCATGTTTGGGCGTATACCTATGCCTTGTGCTTCCTTTTTCCGCGTCTGGAGCGTTCGATGCGTGACTTGGAATGGAGCTATACCCAAAAACCGGACGGCAGTCTCGCCTTTCGCCTGATGCTGCCGCTGGAGCGTGAGCCATGGAACTTTCGTGCCTGTGCCGACGGTCAATTTGCCACTATTTTTAAAACGTATCGAGAATATAAAATATGCGGGGATGAAAAATGGCTGCGTGAGAAATGGCCTTTTGTGAAAAAAGCATTGGAATACGCATGGAATCCGCAAAATGATGATCTTTGGGATCCAGACGCTTCCGGTATTTTAACCGGGCGTCAGCATCATACACTGGATATGGAACTGTTCGGCGCAAATTCATGGCTGCAGAGCATGTATTTGGCAGCGCTGAAGGCTTGCGCTGAAATGGCGCTTGTACTGGGGGAGAAAGATTGCGCGCGGCAATACCGTAAAATGTTTGAAAACGGGAAAAAATGGGCGGAAGAGCATCTGTTTAACGGAGAATATTTTCACCAGCAAATTGATATTACGCAAAAAACAATTTTGGAAAAGTATACAAAAGGAGCCTCTATACTGGGCGGCAGCACAACGGAAGACTATTGGAGCGAAGAGTTGGGGGAAATCAAATATCAAATTGGCCAAGGCTGTGCTATTGATCAGGTTTTGGGACAGTGGCACGCTAATTTGATTGGGCTCGGCCAAATTTTTGACCGTAAAAAAGTTCGTGCGGCGCTGAACGCGATCTATCGTTATAACTACAAACCCGATATGCGCAAACATGTGAATCCCTGCCGTATATATTGCATGAATGATGAAAGCGGCACCGTGATTTGCAGCTTTCCTGCCGTTAAGCCCATGATTCCGGTACCGTACAGCGAAGAAACTATGCACGGCTTTGAATATCAAGCCGCAGCGCATATGATTCAAGAGGGAATGATAAAAAAGGGGCTTACTCTGGTACGGGCGGTCCGCCGACGTTATGACGGAGCCCGGCGCAATCCCTGGAACGAGATGGAGTGCGGCTCTAATTACGCGCGTTCCATGGCAGCCTTTTCCCTGTTGCCTGCTTTTTCCGGCATGAAATACGATGCGGCTAAAGGCCTTTTAAGCTTTGCTCCGGTGCAAAAGAAAGAAAACTTCCGTTGCTTCTGGTCCTTAGACAGCGGCTTTGGCATTGTGGAAATCACAAAAAATAAGGCGGTAATCCGGGTACTTTATGGCAGCCTGCGTCTTTCCCAAACGGGATTCGGAAAAAAAGCTGCCCCCGTGCAGGTTCTGATAGAAGACCGACCGATTGATTTTTCATTCAAGAATATGTCTGTTTCCATTTCCGAGGCACTGCTGCGGCAAGGCCAGGAAATCCAGGTGCTTTACGGTGAATAAAAAAGTGAGCGGCCATCCTTATTGTTTTCTTTTTGGATAAAATTGTCCTTGCCAAAATTGAGAAGGAAGAAAAAGCAGATTGTTTAAAAAACAGTCTGCTTTTGTTGTTAAAGTAAATGATTAGTAAAAAATTTTTTAGCAGCTTTTACAGAAGGATCCCACCACATTTTCAAAAAGCAACGAATAAAGATTTTTTCAAATATTCGGCGCTCATGGGAAAACGTCTCTTTGAATTTCCATGTTTAAGAAGCGGTGTTTCTGTTCATAGCAAACCCGTTGCCGTGCCCGCAACGCTTTAAGCGGTATCCTCTCTTTGGTATACTGATCTTGTTCTGTGCAATTTTCACACCGATGTTTTTTGATGCAATTCTTCAAGTGTGTCCGAATTTTTTCATTTGAGACTATATTTTTTCGAAACTTAGTGGTATTTTGTCTGTTGCGGTTCTTTCTGAAATACTGTATATTTTTTACCGACTGCTGCTTTTTATGCTTCGCTTCGTTTTTTTCTTAGCAAAAAAGTCCTCTCTATGAGGACTTTGAAGTTAAAACGGCCGTGCTGTTTTTTCTCCTTTCCGGATGCCGGTTTATGTTTAGGAATCATACACAGCTTTTTGCTTTAGGCAGTGCGCCGTCTTCAGCATCGGCAGCTTCTGTTTACAAAAAGGTATATTTCAGCTGATTTGACTCTTTACGCGCTGCTTTATCTATAAAAGGATACCGCAATGTTACGCCTTTTCCTCTTCTATCGTAACCTTTTTGATTACCTGATCCTCCAAAGGTCTGTCCGCGTAGCCGCAAGGCGTTTGGGCGATTTCATCCAATGTTTCAAAGCCTTCCGTCATCCGGCCGAAAGCGGCATACTGTCCGTCAAGATGAGGCGCGTCGGCATGCATGATAAAAAACTGTGAGCCGGCCGAATTGGGATCCATGGCCCGAGCCATGGAAATCACGCCACGCACATGCTTGATAGGATTCTCTACTCCGTTGGCTTTAAATTCCCCCTTAATACAGTATCCGGGGCCGCCGGTACCAGTGCCGGTAGGATCTCCTCCCTGGATCATAAAACCCGATATAACGCGGTGAAAAATTACATCCTCATAAAAGTCTTGCCGGGCAAGTTTTACAAAATTCTTCACCGTAAGCGGTGCGGCGTTTTCGTCCAGCTCAAACACCATTTTTTTGCCGTTTTTCATTTCAATTGTTGCTTTCATTTCAATCCTCCAAATTTTTTACATCTTCCGATTCCTGTTCTTCTTTTTTGTCTCCGCCTTTTTTGGGAACTTTTAATACCTTTACTTCCGTATAAGGATATTCACGCAATTCAATCTGATCTCCTGCATGAATCATAACCTTTACCTTTTCGGTCAGTACATTTACTTCCTGTATCCGTCCCTGCCCGTCAGCTGTACGCACCTCAGCATTAACGGGAGGCATTTTTTTATGAGCCTGTTCGTAATAGCTTTGTTCATATTTTAAGCAACACATCAATCTTCCGCAAAGACCGCTTATTTTTGAAGGGTTCAATGAAAGGCCCTGTTCTTTGGCCATTTTAATTGATACCGGCTGAAATCCGCCTAAAAATCGACTGCAGCAGCAAGGCTGTCCGCAGGGGCCCAGACCGCCTAACATTTTGGTTTCATCCCGAACGCCTACTTGCCGCAATTCAATCCGGGTATGGAAAGTTGAGGCCAATTCTTTTACAAGTTCACGAAAATCTACCCGTCCCTCAGAGGTAAAATAAAATACGGCCTTGGCACAATCAAACGTATATTCCACACGGATAAATTTCATATCCAGCTTATAGCTTTGCGCTTTACTATCCGCGATTCCTAACGCTTTATCCTCTTTCGCTTGATTTTCCTGCAACTTTTTTCTATCTGCCTCAGTGGCTACCCGTATAATTTTTTTCAGCGGCGCTACAATTTGTTCCGGCGGTATATTTTTGGTTCCCACCGTAACATTTCCATATTCAACGCCTTGTGCCGTCTCTACAATAACGCCTTCGCCGGCAGCTATTTTCATTTCGCAAGGATCAAAATAATAGGTTTTTCCCGTATTTCTGAACCTTACACCGATTACCTTTGCCATTTTGTTCCGCCTTTCACCAACGCATACGCAAGCTCTTCTGTAATAAGCCCGTTATTGACATTTTTCTTTTTTGCCGCTTGTGCTTCCGCTAAAGCTTTCAGCCTCTCCAGCGTCCGCGCATTATGCGTGCTTTTTAAGTTTTCAAACAGCTTTTGTTCCAATATCTGTGTTAAAAGCAAACAGTTTTCTTTTTCCAGAATTTGTGCCGCTCTCGGTACGGTAAGAGTGCCGTCAAGCCCGGAAATCAGTTCTTGCGCGATGCCGTAAATCCGTATCAGCTCCTCGTCCGTAACCAGTGCGATGGCGGTGCCGATGTTTCCGCCGCTCTCCCGCGCCGCCTGTTCGTTGCGGCTGTTTTGCGGAAAAAGCCGTTCTAACTGCTGCAGAATAAGCTGCTTGTCGAACCCGTTCAAACGCAGTTTTCTGCATCGGGAACGCACTGTGGGCAGCAGCTGAAGTGAATTTTCCGCCAGCAAAAAAAACACAACAGAAGCCGGGGGCTCCTCCAGTGTTTTTAAAAGCGCGTTCTGCGCCTGTTCATTGGCAAGATGAAAATCTTGGATCACATAAATTTTTGCTCCGCCTTCGTAAGGGGTTTCATATACCGTAGAAATCACTTGCCGTACCAGATCAACCTTAAAAATATTTTTTTCCGGTTTTATAATATGTACATCGGGGTGAACGCCCTCTAACACCTTTCGGCAAGCGGCACAGGCAAAGCATGGCTTCTCCTGTGCCGTACACAGCATTGTACAAGCGGCGGCCATTGCAAAGGACTTTTTGCCGATACCGTCAGGACCTTCCAACAGATATGCGTGACTACCTTTTCCTTTGACAATAGCTTTACTCTCTGCCAAAAAGCACGCAGAAGAGCGTGTTAAAAATAAATCCATCAATACTTTTTAAATTCCTCTACCGAAAGCACAAACACGGTGGCGCCGCCGATCATAATTTCTATATTAGAATGGCCCGCCGCACTGATAGAAGCGTCAAACGCGCCGATATTGGAATTGATAACCTGTTTCCGGCTTTTACAAATTCCCTCAATAAACTCAAGACAGTGCTTCATTTTTTCATCCTCTACCCCCACAAGCAGCGTGGTATTGCCCGAACGCAAAAATCCGCCGGTGGTGGCAAGTTTTGTTACACCGTAGCCCTCCTTCATAAGCGCGCTTACAAGGCGGCCGGCATCTTCGTCCTGAACGATAGCAATAATCAGTTTCATTTAGAACTCGCCCTCCATTCTATTTCTTTATTTATTGTTGCTTTTGTTTTTATTATTATACTACAAGCAAACCTTTTTTGCAATAGTGGCTTTAAAAATAATCGGTTTTCCGCTGTATGTGTTACAATGATGAGTGACAGAAGAAAAAAAGAGCAGCGAATAGAAGAG